>NZ_JANPLS010000344.1:0-16728 GCF_031422475.1 Chamaesiphon sp. VAR_48_metabat_403 | reverse complement strand
GACTGGGGGACTGGGAGATTTTGGATTAAGAATACCAACTCCCATCTCTCCACACCTCCTGGTGGTTGAGCGAAGCCGTTGGCGATAGCCTGCCGTAGGCACAACCACACCTCCTACACCTCCCACACCTCCCACTACGGTGGTACAGCCGCTCCCCGCTAGATTGTGTAAACCGTACTGACATCGATCGAAAGATATCGGCTAAAATACGTAATAGCCTCCTCGCGATCGTAGAATACTTATCGTGCTTTCTAAACTAATTGCTGACTTCCGGATTATCTTCGATCGCGATCCTGCCGCCCGTAACTGGCTGGAAGTTTTGTTCTGCTATCCTGGGCTGCAAGCCTTATCGCTGCATCGGTTTGCACATTGGCTGTATGTTTTAGGCATCCCCTTTATCCCTCGCTTTATTTCGCATTTAGCGCGGTTTTTTACGGGGATTGAGATTCACCCAGGGGCGACAATTGGCAAGGGTGTATTTATCGATCACGGGATGGGCGTAGTCATTGGTGAAACGGCAATTATTGGCGATTACGCGCTGATTTATCAAGGCGTAACGCTTGGCGGTACTGGTAAAGAAAGCGGCAAACGTCACCCGACACTCGGCGAAAATGTTGTCGTCGGCGCGGGTGCTAAAGTATTGGGCAATTTACAAATCGGTAGTAACGTGCGGATTGGTGCGGGTTCTGTCGTACTGCGAGACGTGCCTTCAGATTGTACGGTAGTCGGCATTCCCGGACGGATTTTATATCGAGCTGGCGAGCGCGTCGGGCCGCTAGAACATGGTAGTCTACCAGATACAGAAGCAGAAGTAATTCGGGCATTAGTCGATCGCATTGAAAGCTTAGAGCAACAAGTTCAAAAAATGCAAACCGAACAAACTTGCAACGACATCATTCAAGGTGTGGAAACTCCCTCCGCCGAAGGGATTGAGTTAGCACCGAGCTGTCACTTGGAAGATAAAGTCATTCGGCAATTTTTAGACGGTTCGGGAATTTAGTAATAAGTTCGATCGATTCTATTTTTAAGATATAGCAATTACCAAGATGGTTATGGCAGTTCGAGCTGCTTTATCATACTCCCTGCCCACTCAAGAAATAGACAATTTCGATCTGTGCTGTTGGTCGTCTATCCACTATTCACTCTAGATGTCTAATTTGACACTGGGAAGGGAGTATGAGGGATCGATCCGGCGAAACGTTAGACTAATGCGACCGTCCATTACATTAGCCCTTTTGATGGCATGACTCCAAAATTCTTGAGTTTTTTGGCTCATATACATCAACGAACCGTGAGGTAATAAATAATTTAGCCGTTGCTCGTAATCGACTTTCGATCGAAATGAGAGTTTTCGTTCGGTACCCAGCGAAATAATAATAATCTGCGTTCCATCCTCTAGATTATCGATTTCATCAGAGTGGAAACCCATCTTATCGCGACCATCTTTGTAGAAATTGACTAGACAACTATTTGGTTCAAATCCTAAAGTTTGGGCTAATTTATCGCACAGCGGTAGCAAAAGCGGGTGCATCGGCTGGATTTCGTATGTCAAACCAGAGTAATTATAAGGTAGCCCGAAACAAGCGGTTTTACGCGCACTAATCCGCTCGTCCCATTCAATTCGATCGCGTAACTTATGATACAGTTCGGTTGCGGCTGTTGGTGATAAATAACCTGGGCAAATTGTAACTTCTGGCTCAGTCATGGATAGATCGACATCTTGGCTCTATCTTAGTTTAACCGTGAATGACTGCGGCGATTCGATCGAGTTCGATCTGAGATCGTCGAGATTGTTCGTTGGCGTTGGCGAAGCCTCTGCCTTAGCAGAAGCGTCTCGGAGAGAAGAGAAGCCTCTCCCTTGGAGAATCGATACTTGGCTGGCGAAATTCCATATTTTTGTCTAAATCGGGTCGCGAACGCACTAGAGCTAGAAAATCCACACATTTGACAGATCTTGGCAATTGGCAAATTAGCATCTCGATCGAGCAGTAATTCGCTCGCTCGTTCTAGTCGTTTCGTAATGATAAATTGATAGGGACTAATCCCCATAATTTTTTTAAATGAATGAGCGAACACCGAAATACTCAATCGAGCGCGTTCGGCTAATGCTTGGACGGTAATTTCTCGATCTAAATTTCGTTCGATATAGTCGATCGCATCATTTAACTCGGATTGATGAGAATAGACTGTATAAATAGTCTCGATCGGCTGTCGATCGGCATAGGTACGAATTAAATGCAGACTTAGTACCGTCGCTAATGCCTCTGCATAGAGGAGATCTGTCAGTTGATTTAGGGCAAACTCTTGTTTGAATAATTCTAGTAAATTTTTGATAATCGGATCTTCACAACCGATTAATGGCTTAAATAAAACATCTTCTGCGGTAAAATTGGTCGAGATTAAATTACTGACAAAGCTGGGTTGTAAATATACGTGCATACACAGCGAATCATGCGACCAGCGCGACCCAGAAATCTCATTATGGGGGATAAAGATCCACTCGCCAGTGCCGATCGGATGTGGCTGAAACGTTAACCCATCGGTAGATAATTCTAGACTTGGCAGATCGCTCAGAGCCATCGAAAACGCATGGTAAGGCACAACATAAAATGGTGTTGCCATCGGTGGTAATTGATAAATCGTCACCTGCGCGCTATTCCCCATTTTACTCATCCCCACAATTTCGGCATCTGGCACTGCCAAAATTCTCAATTCATCGAGATCGCTAATATCGATTGGCTCTTTGTCTGGGGGGAAGTCCATTGCCGTACCTCATAAAAAATACCCGATCTGGAGTATAAGTCGTCTAAATTTAGCAGCTTTGAGCAAGAAATTTAGCAGCTTTGAGCAACAATTTTTTTTGTTACCAGATTATTATGGCACTAATTGATGGTCAAATTGTAGCAATTACGTATTATTTGTTCAATTATGAGTATTAAAATATACTTTCTAAACATCATCCTACACCCTTTTTTTTGAAGATCTGGAGGTTAAGTCGATCGGGGCAAAAACCAAACATCCATACAATCGATTCTAGGAGATCGATCGTGTCAAAAATGATTAAAACAGCTTTTCAATCTAACCAATCTCAGCAGAAATTCATGAAAAATATCTATAAAATCCAGTGGCGTGGTATTTCGTTCAAAAAAGTATTTGGCTTGTGCTTGAGTATCGTAACTGCGCTTGCCATCAACCTGATGCAAATTCCGGCTGGGTTTGCGGCAGATTCCACCAACATCGTGGGCAACTGGCATCTCGATGAAGGGCGGGGCAAAGTTGCCCAAGATTCCTCTGGAAATTTCAATCCGGGTAAATTGACAGCCGATACTGGTGGTACAGCACCGACTTGGATCGCCCGCAAGTTTGATACCGCCGCGCTGAAATTTGCCGGACAAGGCTCAGTTGAAATTGCCGACTCGCCCGCACTCGAACCTGCGAATATTACCCTAGAAGCATGGGTCAAAAGATCGCCTGGGGCAGCTAGTTCTGAGTATGTGATTTCTAAGGGCGCAGCCGAGTGTCGCGTCGCCTCATATGCCTTTTACACGGGCAGCAGCAAGGGTCTTTTCTTCTATGTTTCCGATGGCAAGACCTACATCGAATCACCAGATGCTGGTACCAATATTTGGGACGACAAATGGCACCATGTGGCTGGTACTTACGATCGCCAGACAGTCAAGCTCTATGTCGATGGCAAACAAGTTGGTAACGGCACGCCAACAACATTAACTATTGGTTATGGACTGCCAACCAATGATAAGTTCTACATCGGCAGCTATGGGACTAATTGCGTTCCCAAATTTAGAGGGGACATCGATGAGGTTAGAGTCTGGAACCAATCGCTGACGGATAGCGAGATTAGCAACAGGGCAATTTAAACCAACCGAATTGAGACAAATCTAACTTACTAAAAATCAACTTTTGAACAATATGAAATCTGTATCGATCGCTAAATTAGCCCGATTCTCTGCGATGTGTGTAGCCTGCGCGATCGTCGTTACAAATATCAACCCCAGCTTCGCACAATCAACAGACAGAGATAATCCAACTCCCTTGACTACGAATATCCTCTCTAATCCAGGCAAACAAAATAGCAAAACTGTCTACTACTATTCATTAACAGCGAAGCCAGGACAAATAACTATCACCTTAGATTCCGATGTTGGTAGTGTAGGTGGTTCATCTAGTACGACTGTCCGCATACAAACTATTGATGGCAATAATCTAAAAACCATCAGTGCTTCTTCTAATTCAGGAAACCCAAAGCGACAGGTTGATAATATTAAATTTACTTCAGAAATACCTGTACTGTTATTGATTAGCTCAAGTGGTTATCATAAAATTAAAATCGATGGCGACTGGGCACGATCGGGATCTGCATCCACCCCGACGAAACCCGAATCTAAGCCAGATAATCCCGTCACCACTGTACCAAAACCGATCGCTCCTACCGATCCAAATACATGCAAACAAGGCTACGTTTGGCGGGAAGCAATGCCAAATGATGTCGTTTGTGTGACCCCAAAAGTTCGTACCAGAACTCGTCAAGAGAACAGTCAAGCATCTCTCCGCCGAGAACCGAATGGTGGAGCATACGGGGCAGATACTTGTAAACAAGGCTTTGTTTGGCGCGAAGCCACTTCAGCCGATCGTGTTTGTGTCGTACCAAAAATTCGAGCCGAAGCAGCAGAAGACAATAAACAAGCTGGAGCGCGTCGGATCGTTCCGTAGAGATCGATAGATCTCGATCGGTTTAACTTTCAAATATTCAATTATCCAGCTCTGCATCATGACAAATTCTCTTTCATCATCTTTGCGTTCTTTCGCGCTGACTTCGATTAGTTTACTTCCCATTTGTGGTATTAGCTTAGGATTGAATCCTAGTCTGGCTGAGGCAAATATATCTTCATCTCAAGAACGAGTAGTTGTTAAACAAAAATTAATCGCTGAACTTACTGCTACGCCTGCTAGTAATCTTTCAGGAGTATATAAATGCAATGATGGCGGTACTTACTATGTCCGACAAAATGGCAATAATTTGTGGTGGTATGGAGAAAGTGGGGATGGAGTTGGTTGGACTAATATTTTCAAAGGTACGATCCGAGGTAATGACATTAATGGTAATTGGATTGATGTACCCAAAGGCAATAATAAGGGTGCAGGGGTAATGAACATTCGAGTCAGTAACGGTAAACTTATCTCTACTTATAAAACTGGCGGTTTTAGCGGCAGTGAATGGACTCGGCAGTAGATTTATATAACCCAGTTGAGATCTTTTTAGATCCTGGTGAAGAAGGGTAGGTTTTGTTTAAGATCGAACAGTAACATCTACATTAAATTGCATTGCATTGCATTGTCTTGTCGCCCTTACACCATCATCTTCGAGCAAAACCCGCCCTCTCCCACTTGAAACTTACTCACAAGAAAATAATGATAAAAAATAGATTAAAAATTATTGTATTGGCGATCGCTGTTTTAGCGATCGTCTTGCTCGATAATATCGGATTTGGATCGTTCGATCGAGTAGATGCACGACCAACTTTTTCAAAAGATGAGGTTCAAATACAAGATATTCAAACTGCCCCCACTACTCGATGGCGAAACTATCGAGCCGCACTCAACTATTCTTCAAAAAAAGATAGTGGTAATTTCATCAATAGTCTATGGAATGAAGGTAGTAAAGGCTTAGAAAAAAAGTTCCAAGAAGCAATCGATGGAAAACAACTCGATCGCGGAGATCGAATTCGTGATGCAATCGTCAAGTCCAACGCAATTAACATCGATCGGGAATTTTTCTCATTCAGTCCTAGTGGAAATAAAGGCACAATAGTAAGAGAAATGACTCAGAAAGTTCAGTTCAAAACAACTAGTCCTGCAACTCTCGGTTCAGAACGAGAGTCAACTTTTCTTGGTGAATTCGCTCTAAAGATTGAATTGAAAATATTTACAACTAATCAAAGCAAAAACTTAGATGATAAGATTTCTGTATATAATCTGACAGTTGGAATTAGTAATGCTCGCCTTGATTCAAATGCAGACGAGACAACAGCATTATTAGTATCTCGCTTCTATAATAAACAGTTTGAAGATGTAATATCTCAAATTAATAGTGACTCTTCTATCAGAAATATGTGGGCTGGCTACATTGAATCTGTCCTCCAGCGTACAGTTCCAGTAAATATCTTGTTGACTCGATAAAATTAGAGCCAGATTTATGAACAAAAATATTGCATTATTCAGCAGATTTCTACTCTTGTTACAAGCCAATTAAGCCACTGGCTGGTTTGACGAACTTGGAAACTATCGATATGCGGCGCAATAAAGTTGTTGATTTGAAGCCATTGGCTGGGTTAAGCAAACTGAAACATGTTTCAGGAAGCATACCAATTTTCAACTGAATTAAAGGCAATTAGTATCGATCGATCTCTACCATTAAACAAAGCAATGCTTAAAAATATCAGATTACCGATCTTAATCGGCTTAATTACACCAATAAGTGCCTTCTCTATCCAACCAGCCGCTCGTGCTGCAACAGAATTTTGTAACCAGACAAATTCACCAGTTCGAGTCGCCTATGCCAGAGGAACCCTCGATCCGCGACCTTCGATCGAAATTACTAACTACCAGATTAAAGGCTGGTTGACGATCGATCCAGGTGCCTGCATGACGGCATCAACCGAACCAGCAGATAAAGTCGATCGTCCTGATGGTTACGATCTGGTTCGTCATTATTACTACGCCAAATCTACAAATAAAAAGATTGCCTTGACTGGTGAATTTTTTCAAAGTACAGAAAAATTTTGCATCAAAGATACTAACTTTAAATATTCTCACGCAATTAGCTACACTTCACCAAAACTCAAATGCGATTCGCCAAAGGCGAGGCTGCGCCAACGCGGTTATAAACAGGTTGGTTTCAGCCCCTTTTACTCGACTACACCTAACTATACAGTTTCATTGACAAGTTCGCAAAGTTCACCCATAAAAACAGGAAAATAATAATTATACTTAAAGCTTCAATGTGGTTTCCAAACACATATCTTCCAATAATTTAAACACGAAATCTACTTTCGCCAAAAAAATACTTCAAAAATAAAACTCTTTATTTGAAAACAAGCATCATGAAAAAAGTTATTACATTCATCAGCGGATTACTATTTCTCTCACCACTATTACCAGCAGTAGCGAGTCCACCAACACAGATAAAATTAATAAGTTTTATTCAGTGGTGTCAACAGGGATCTGCTCTATCTGAGGAAGCTGGCAAGACAGTTTCGATATTACTAATGCAGGTTAAAACTACTGACTGCAAACAAGCTAACTCTAGACTACAAAATCTGACATCGTTGGATCTCAGTGGTAAACAAATCCGAGATCTACAGGTATTGGGTAGCTTGAGTCATCTAACCAGTCTCAATCTCAAAAATAATAAGATTTGCGACCTAAAGCCTCTTATGACTTTGACTAAATTAAAAAAACTCGTACTCACCAAAAATGAGATTGGCAATGTTTGCGTTGCGGATCTTGAACCTATATCAGCACTGTATGAATTACGAGAATTGTACCTTGATGACAATGGCATTAGCAATCTAGAATCTTTGTCTACCTTACGTTTGAAAAAACTTGAAGTTTCTAAGAATCCAATTGACTACCAAGTTTGTCCAATTAAAGGAAAGTCAATTTGTGTATTTTGAATTTGGCGTATCGACTTCTTTGGCATCTTATTCTGTATTAAGGTCGCTTATTTAATCCATGCTGTAATTGCCAGCATATTTACAATCCGAGGATACCGCTTTCAAAGTCGCCGCATTCATCATTTTGTTAGAGCTGAATAAAACTTTAAAACGATCGCATTTACCAATATAAATCATGAAAAAAGTTATTGTATTAGTCAGCGGATTTACATTCTTATTACAAGTTTTACCAACAACAGCGGCTCCCTCACAACAACAGAAAACTAAAAGTTTTGCTCAGTGGTGTCAACAGAAAGATTCTGTACCTGCGGCTACTAAATTGACGATCGATCTATTACTCAAAGAAGCGGGCACCCAAAATTGTCAACAAGCTGATTCTTACATCAACAGTTTGACCGAACTCAACCTATCAGGAAAGGGAATTAGCGATTTACAGCCTCTATCTGGGTTAACTAAATTAACAGGTCTTTATCTTGACAGTAATAAAATTAGCGATCTCAAACCGCTAGCTGGATTGACTAAATTAATGGGTCTCGGTCTTAATGAAAATAAAATTAGCGATCTCAAACCGCTATCTGGTTTAACTAAATTAATTGGTCTCCACCTTAGTAATAATAAAATCAGCAATATTAAACCTCTGGCTGGATTAATTCAATTAAATACCCTCTACCTTCAAAACAATCAAATTATCGATGCAAAGCCTCTATCTAAAATGAATAAATTAGACTCAATTTGTCTTTTTAATAATAAAATTATCGATAAAAATTTGACATTTATGAATCGAGAAGATGCTTGTAAATTATAAACGATCGCCAAAATCAAAATTACGAAAAAAGTTATTGTATTCGCCAGCGGGTTAGCACTTTTATTACAATCTATTCCAGCAACGGCGATCTAGTAGGGGAGGGCGGGTTCGTCTGATATTGAACAGTCAAATCGATATTGGCTAGCATAAACAAAGCCATCTACAGTCGATCTATAAAGATGTATACGGATGAATTTATGGATCTGTAGGGGTTGGTTTGCGGCGCGCGTTTCTCCCGTCGGAGAGGCTGTACCTACGGTAGTCTGTGCCTACGGCAGGCTACGCCAACGCCAACGCCAACGTCAGGTTTCCCGACGGTTTAGCGGCGTTTTTTTGTCTAGGGGAACCCCCTAATAAAAAAACGACAAGACAGCGCGACAAGACAATGCAATTTAATGTTGATAGTACTGTTCGATCTCAAACAAAACCCACCCTCCTCCACTAAGATCTCAAAAGGGTTCTATATTATTAGCACCGATCGACCCCTAATTTTCACCCTATTAATGGAGCTAAATCTAAATACTCAGAAATCGAATCTGCCAATTTGTCGAAAATTTCTTCGCGTTGACTGGCGTACTCTGGTACCTCCGTGGTGAGCGGCGATAGATGGCGACGAGAGCGGATCTGATTGAGCCAGTGTCTGCGCCACATTCCATTATCAAAAATTCCGTGTAAATAGGTGCCCCAAAGCTGGAGATGGCAATCGACAATGCCCAGACTGACATCGCTAAATAATTGCTCGTATTCGGGGCTAGCAGGTCGATTCTCGTTCCGAGACGCTTTTGCTGAGGCAGAGGCTCCGCCAACGCGAACGGGGTGCCATTGGGTGGTGCCTTGATGAATTTCGTATCCAGAAATCGCGATGCCGGGATGGGGGTAATTGGTGGTAGCAGTGCGTTGGCTGGTAGTTTTGGTTTCGGAAATCGTGGTTTGGAGTGGGAATAGGTTCAAGCCAGGATGTTCGCCAGGAATACCTTCGATTCCGGTAGGATCGTTAATGGTAGTACCGAGCATTTGAAAACCGCCACAAACCCCCATAATCGTACCGCCATTAGCGAGATAAGTTGGTAAAATTGCGGCGATACCCGTTTGGCGCAGCCAATTTAGATCGGCAATAGTTGTTTTCGAGCCAGGTAAAATTACCGCATCGCAGCTATTTAGTTCGTCTTTAGTCGTAATATATTTGAGATTGACTGTCGGTTCGGCATCGATCGGATCGAAATCGGTAAAATTGGAAATGCGGGGAAATCTCATGACTCCAATTGTTAAATCTGCATTCGGTTTACGCGATCGACGTTCTAATAAATCTAACGAATCTTCAGATGGAAATACTTGGTCTAACATGGGAATTACCCCAATTACTGGAATCCCCGTTCGTTCCTCTAACCAGGTAATTCCCGACTCTAAGAGCGATCGCTGCCCTCGAAATTTATTAATAATAAAGCCTTTAATTAACGCGCGTTCTTCGGGTTCTAATAACTCTAAAGTACCGACAATATGTGCGAATACCCCACCCCGATCGATATCGGCAACTAACACCGTATTTGCCTGTAAATAACTCGCCACGCGCATATTAGTCAAATCGCGATGTTTGAGATTAATTTCCGCCGGACTCCCCGCACCTTCACAGACAATATAATCGAATTCTAAGGCTAATTTATCTAAACAATCGGTAATTGCCGCCCACCCGCGATCGAAATAATCGCGATAATAATCCGCCGCCTGCACTCTCCCCACCGCCGTACCCATTAAAATTACCTGAGAAGTCATATCGCCCTGCGGCTTGAGCAGAATGGGATTCATCTCCACCCTCGGCTCAATTTTTGCCGCCCACGCCTGTACCGCCTGCGCGTGACCCATTTCTTTACCATCGGCGGTAATATAGGCATTCAGAGCCATATTCTGCCCCTTGAAGGGGGTGACGTTCCACCCTTGTCGCACCAAGAGCCGACAGATAGCAGCGGTAATTAATGATTTGCCAGCGTGGGAGGTGGTGCCCACAACCATAATGGATTTAGTCAATTTGGGGAAAATGGGATGAGTATAACTTAATTCGTTCTATTGAATCAACAGAAGCTGCGTTAGCTGCTAGTATTGCCAGTTTACAAGAAATCCAACGTAATTATAATTAATTATGAGTAACGACTTTAAAATTCCCGATGCTGAAACTAGAGCCAGATCGATCGCCAACATCAGAGAAGCTGGTAGACTCTTAGACCTATGTACATTAGATCTAGATGAAGCTATAGCTGCCCTAGACAAACATTTGCTCCAACAACGCCGAGCCAGATTATTGTATAAATCTAACTACATTCCTACAGAAACAGTTGAAAACTAGTTTTCGATCGACTCCTGGGGCTATGGAGAATCAATTGCGATCTATCGGATTGAAATAGAGCAGATGAGGGGCAGAACGACGAAAGAAAATAGCAATCTTCAACACCAGCATTTAAGTAATTAAATCTAAATCTCTACCGATTGAGAGATCGATATTTACAACATTTATGCACAACTAGAAAATCAGGCTCGGCTGTGATTCATTCTCTCTATCTGTGGACAGAGAGCATAATTGGCATGAATTTTGTACGATCGATATATCGAACCAGTCAAACTTATTTAGAGGATAATTCTGTGAGCGATTTAATTGTTGTCGGTTTTAAAGACGAATTTAAGGCTGATGAAGTCATGAGCGAATTAAGAAGACTTCAATCAGAGTACTTAGTCGATCTCGAAGATGCTGCTGTGGTCATCAGAAACCAAGAAGGCAAAGTCAAAATTAAGCAAGCCCAAGAACTAGTTGCTGCTGGTGCTATTGGCGGTAGTTATTGGGGCGTATTATTGAGTGTAATTTTCTTCAACCCAATTTTTGCATTGGTAGGTGCGGCTGCTGGTGCGCTCTCAGGAGCCTTATCAGATATCGGCATCGACGATAACTTTATGCGCGATCTCGGCAGCACGATCGAACCAGGAACTTCGGCAATCTTTGTGTTAATCCGCAAATCTACACCCGATCGCGTGTTGGCAGATTTGAGTAAATTTGAAGGTAAAGTGTTACGGACTTCACTATCAAAAGAAGATGAAGCAAAACTCCAAGTAGCACTGACCAAAACCCCAGCTACAGTCTAAACCATTCTCTCATCTGCGCCAAAAATTTAGGGTAGGGTAATTTATAAATTGCTCTACCCTAAATTGTCGATATTAACTCTGATGAAAGTCAATAACGATCGCGACCTAATTACATCTGTCTCTCTCTAATGGCGCAATCGAAATCGGTAGATAGAAGGATGATTAATATGAGCTAAAAATCTAAAATTTGTAAGTAAATAACTGTATTTAACTTAGCAAATAGCAATCAGGTAATTATGGCTCTCCACAAAATTAAAGACTTCGATCCAGACTATAGCCAGCATTTTGAAGATCGCGATGTTAAAGGCATGGATCTATACGCAGCCGAAGAAAAAATTGGATCTGTCGATGATATTTTAGTAGATGACAACGGACAAATTCGCTATTTAGTCATCAATACTGGCGTATGGATTCTGGGTAAAAAAGTATTATTACCGATCGGTCGCGCGAGCATTGACTACAACAAAAAACGCGTCTACGGTCAAAACCTCACCAAAGCCCAAGTCGAAGCCCTCCCCGAATTGACTGACGACATGACAGTCGATTACGACCATGAAGAGCGAGTCAGAGGCGTTTATCGTTCTGCCATGCCTGCCAAGCAAGCACCTGAGACTGGTACTAAAACGATGCCACAGACTAGCGAGCCGATGCTTGGTGTCGAAGATGGATATCTAGCGTCAGAAGGTTATGTTTACGATCGCGATACCTATTCGCATGACAAAGAACCCGATCTTTATGCTATGAACGAGGATAATCATCCTAGCTTCAAGCTGTACGAAGAGCGGCTAGTTGCGGGCAAACAACGTCAAAAGACTGGCGATGCGGTGATTAGCAAACGCATTGAAACCGAAACCGCTCAGGCTTCCGTACCCATCGAAAAAGAACGCGTGGTCATCGAACGGGTGCCCGCGAGTGGGGTGACAGCAGTAGCTCCTGGCGAAGCTACCTTCCAAGCTGGTGAAGTCTCTCGGATGGATGTCTATGAAGAAGTTCCTGAATTTCATAAAGAGGCATTCGTCCGCGAGGAAGTGCGCGTCAATAAAGTAGTAGACAAAGAAACTGCTACCGCTCAAGAACAGATCCGTCGCGAAGAACTCGATGTCAATGTTGATGTTCGTCCCGCTGGCACTGACGGCAAACTGTAGGCTCTAGCTCATTCTTAGAGGTAGGGGTAATTCATTGCCCCTACCTCTAGAAGTGTCTTCGATAATCACATTATGCTGGGGAAGAACATGCTTGCTGACGAATTTAAATCTAGTCAACAAAATGGCGGAGTAGAGCGTCGCGATCCAATTGCCGATCCGGCAAAGACCCTAACGGAAACAGTAATTCCGTTACTAGAAGAAAGATTGGTAGTCGAGTTGACGCGACGCAAAAGCGGAGACATTGTGGTTCGCAAAGAGATCGAAACCCAGATGTTGCAAGTTCGAGTACCCGTACGGCGCGAAAAGTTGATTGTCGAACAAGTTAGCCCAGAATATAAACGGATTGCCGAAATCGATTTAGGCGAACAAGTTACTAATGAAGCCATCGCTAATGCGATCGCACCCCAAGATCGATCGATTTCGGTGGAATTAGTTGGTAACGATCGATTGACAATTCAGGACGATCGGACTTATTCGCTACAAGGTGCGATCGATCTACTCACCGAACTCAAGCGTTTGCCCGATCGCGAGTGGGAAAATATCAAGCTCGAAATAGTTCTCAAAAATCCCGATCGTCACGATAGTTACCAAGCCATACTCGATCGTTATAGTCAAGCATAATTTTGTGCCGACGATCGCGCTCGATTTCTTGATATTTCTAGTTCGGTCGATAATATATCTTTTAGTTTTAGGAGTAAGTAGATGAGTTTTTTACAACAAGGTCGTAAGATAATTATTGCTTTGTCCTTAGTCTTGATGTTAGTTTTCACGACAGCATGTGGTAGTAAAACAATAGATAAAACTATCGCAATACCCACAGCGATAAACCAATCTAATTACGCCCAGCTAGAGCGGGGCAATTCGGCGACAGGTCAAGAATTTGGTAATTGGGTGGTAACAACCAGTCACGGTTTAATTAAAGATGCTTACGTTCGCGATCGCGATAAATTAGGCATCGTTATCTCCCCTCAAGTCAAACCTAGTGAAGTCAAAGATCTGGCTAAATCTCTGACTCAAGGCTTTCGCAAAAACTTTCCCGATCGCGATCTGAAAATTTTGATGTATGCCCCAGATAAAAAGTTGATTTTAACCGCTATCTACGATACTCAGTCTAAGCAAATTGAGTACCAGCAAGCAGCATAGTTTTAGATTGTTAAAATAGCGCGAGTATTGAAAGTTATTTCCCCGATCGTTCATAATCTAATTCACAATAAATACTAAAAAGCCATGTCTACCAGCGAAGATTACAAACGTCAAGTAATGAAAGATTTAGCGGGCGGAGATAAAGAACTCCTTGAAGATGCTAGTTCAGCCGAAAATTACGATAACTTTGATGATTTTGCCCAAAAATCTTCTAAAAACGAACGACACCAGTTATTTAGTAAGTCGTTCCAATCCGATCGGATTCCCGCCGCCCAAATGGAGCCAGAATTGCAAAAAGCAATCGCCCAAATTAAACCTCACGAGCGCGATGATGTCGCCCGCGAATTTTTTAGTCATCTCAAGAAAAAAGGTTTGAGCGATCGCGATTTAGAACAGCAGTTGGGATTATCTACGCACGACCCCAACCGGATGAGCGCGGATGATGTGGGGAAATTGGCTGGCTTTGCTTATCACAATTATGCTGATGTCTTTCACGATGTCCTAGCCGAGCAGCCTGCAATGGTGAAGTTTCTCAGCAATCCAATGGTGGGCGCAGCTTTGGGCGCAATGGCGGCCAAGTGGATGGGGCGCAAATAACCCAAGTTGCTAGTTACTCGATCGTGGCAAGAGGAGTGGGGGTGGGAGGATAGAAAAGGGGCGGGAAGATGGGGAGGATTTATGAAGATCTCGCTTTAATTTACGCTCCCCGCTCCCCGCTAAATAGTAAATTTACTTACGCCCAAGACTACTAGCCGCTAGCCGCGCGACTGGGGATGGTTCACAATAACAAAGATGACCGATCGAAATGTTGTCTTTGTCAATTTAGCTTGTGCTAGCATCGGACATCTGCTAATTTCGATGCGATCGTCAGTCGCCGCAGTAAATATAATTATCATGAATAGGTTCGATCTGACCGTATTTAGACAGTTTTGGACGCTCGCCAAATCCTACTGGTCTAGCGATGAAAAGTGGCGCGCGCGCGGGCTATTACTCGCCGTAATTTTATTGTCATTGGGTTACACCGGACTGAGCGTGCTGCTTAATAATAAGCGCGGCGTGCTGATTTCGGCACTATCGGCGCGTGAAGAAGCTAGATTTTGGCAGACAATTTTGGTGTTTACCGGGACATTAGTAGTCTACGCGCCGCTGTATGCTGGTTATGTCTATTTACGCGATCGATTGGCAGTCGAGTGGCGACAATGGCTGACCGCTAATTTTCTCGATCGCTATTTTCAGAATCGATCGTTTTATTATCTCAATTATGCCGAAGCCAATATCGATAACCCCGATCAACGGATTGCCGAAGATGTTAAAAGTTTTACCCATGAGTCGCTGACATTTTTGCTGGCGGTAGTCGATTCGCTCTTAGCGGCGATCGCGTTTACCAGCGTGCTGTGGGGCATTTCACCGCAGTTAATTTTGTTTTTGGTCGTTTATGCCCTCATCGGTACGTTGACGACGGTGGGGGTCTTCGGACAGCCTTTGATGAGACTTAATTTCGAGCGGCTCAAAACCGAAGCAAATTTTCGGTTCAGTCTGGTTAGAGTGCGCGAAAATGCTGAAGCGATCGCGTTTTATCAGGGCGAAGGCTATGAGTCAGAACGGATTAAGGGACGATTTGTTGAGGTGTTTGATAATTTCAAACGCTTGATTTTTTGGGAATTAAATCTCAATATTTTTACGAATGCTTATGAGTTTCTCCCCTTTATTTTACCCGCGATCGTCGTCGCACCGAGTATTTTTGCAGGTGAGTTAGAAGTTGGCAAACTGACCGAAGCGCAGGGAGCATTTATTCGGATCTTTTTCTCGCTCAATCTGATTGTGGCGCGGTTTCAATCTTTGAGTACTTTTGGTGCGGGTGTCGATCGATTGTACGCATTTTTGGAGTCTTTCGATCGGTCGATCGCGATGCCAACTAACGACGGCGCAACCGCACCACAGACGATCGAGACTGAAATTATCGACGCTGCCGTAGTCTCAAATCGTCCGCTAGAGCTGGCTAAGATGACGCTCCAGACACCCAATCGTCAGCGCGTGCTAATCGAAAGTTTATCGCTCGAACTTGCTCCTGGTGAAGGTTTACTAGTCAGAGGCCCCAGCGGCTGCGGTAAGAGTTCGTTACTGCGCGCGATCGTCGGATTGTGGGATGCAGGTACGGGTAAAATCGTCCGTCCGCCCCTAACTGAAATGCTATTTTTACCCCAACGACCGTATATGGTTTTGGGCACATTACGCGACCAACTGTTATATCCACATATGGATGCATCTGTTGAAGATAGTTATTTAAGTCAAATTTTAAAGCAGGTAAATTTACCCGATCTCGAACAGCAACATGGTGGATTCGATACCGAACAAAATTGGGCGCAGGTGCTATCTTTAGGCGAACAACAACGGCTAATTTTTGCGCGATTACTATTGAATAAACCTCGCTACGCGATTTTAGATGAAGCTACTAGCGCGCTCGACGATCGCAACGAGCAGCAGCTTTATCAGCAACTTCGAGACTCTGGAATGACATTTTTAAGCGTCGGACATCGCGAACGGTTGAGCGATTATCATCCGTCAATTTTAGAACTGAGTGCCGATCGATCTTGGTCTTTATCGCCACAGCGATCTTTGCCAGACTAATACCAAATTAAATTCACTAAATGACAGATTAGCTCCCTCCCCTCTATAAGAGGATGTTTGGAAATACGGAGAGTATAAAATATTCAAGCAAGTCTCCGTAGCATAAGTCGGATCATAGCAATGTGGATGAAAGCCTCTGATGAAGCAGGTAAACGTTCGTAATCAACATTAAGACGGCGACACCAGT
>NZ_JANPLS010000343.1:0-3943 GCF_031422475.1 Chamaesiphon sp. VAR_48_metabat_403 | reverse complement strand
GTCGGGGATTTGCTTTAATTGTTCTATGAGGATCATTTTGACTAATTTCCTTTGCGAGGTAATTCAGTCTATCCTCATTTTTCTGTCAGTATTTTTCTTTTCTTGTATGAAACCACCCTGCCCAACCCTTAATAAAGGGGGGGCTTTCGATCCGGCTCCCTCCCCTTTATAAGGGGAGGGCTGGGGTGGGGTAAAGATCTCCGCATTAACTCATTATTCCCCGATCGATCTTAATCTACCCGATCGACAACCGATTCCGACAGACTCCCCGACTCTACAGCCACAATTTTGGCTAAAGCTGCCGACATTAACCCCTGAAATAGCGGATGGGGTAAACTCGGCGTAGACTGAAATTCGGGGTGAAATTGGGTAGCGATAAAGAACGGATGGCTGGGGAGTTCGATAATTTCGACTAACCGCTTATCGGGAGATGTCCCGCTGACGAGATAACCGCTGTCTAGAAAGAGATTGCGGTAGGCGTTATTAAACTCGTACCGATGGCGGTGGCGTTCGTAAATTGCGGTTTGTTGATAGAGCTTGTGCGCGAGGGTATTTTCTTCCAACCGACACGCATATAAACCCAACCGCATCGTACCGCCGAGATCGACAACATCTTTTTGTTCGGGGAGTAAATCGATGACGGGGTTAGGAGTATCGAGATCGAATTCCGAACTATTCGCTCGATCGAGTTTAGCTACATTTCGCGCCCATTCGATCGTCGCCGCCTGCATTCCCAAGCACAATCCCAGGAAGGGGATCTGCTGCTCGCGGGCGTACTCAATGGCGGCAATTTTGCCTTCTACGCCCCTAATTCCAAAGCCGCCGGGGACGACTATCCCCTGTACGTCTGCGAGGTATTTAGCCGCACCATGAGCCTCTAGATCTTCGGAATTTACCCAGACGATTTCTAATTTAGCACCTGTGGCGATCGCGCCGTGGCGGAGAGCTTCAGCAACGGAAAGATACGCATCGCCCAGTTGGGTATATTTACCGACGAGGGCGATTTTAACTTCTTGAGTAGATGTCTGCATCCGCTCTACTAAGTTTTGCCACTGGCTTAAATCGAGGGGACGCTCTTCGAGTTGGAGCAGATCGATCGCTTGCACGGCGAGTCCTTCCCGTTCCATAATGAGGGGCACTTCATAAATACTGCTGGCATCGGGCGCATTAATAATACACTCGACAGGCACATCGCAAAATTCCGAGAGCTTTTCCTTAATGCCTTGGGGTAAGGGTTGGACGCTCCGACAGACTAAAATATTCGGTTGAATGCCGATCGATCTTAATTCCTTCACCGAATGCTGTGTCGGCTTGGTTTTCATCTCTCCCGCCGTCGAAATCCACGGTACCAGCGTGACGTGTAAATATACAACATTCCGTTTGCCGACTTCTTTGCGAAATTGCCGAATCGCTTCGAGAAACGGTAACGATTCGATATCTCCCACGGTACCGCCAATTTCGGTAATTACCACATCGGGGTTGGTATCCTTCGCCACTCGATCTATCCGCTCTTTAATCTCGTTGGTAATATGCGGAATTACCTGCACCGTGCCGCCATTATAATCCCCGCGCCGCTCCTTATTAATCACCGCCTGATAAATTGCCCCAGTCGTCACGCTATTGAGCCGCGACATTGAGGTATCGGTAAATCGCTCGTAATGTCCTAAGTCTAAATCTGTCTCCGCGCCATCTTTAGTCACGAACACTTCCCCATGCTGATAGGGACTCATCGTGCCCGGATCGACATTGATATAAGGATCGAGCTTCAAAATCGAGACTGAATAGTTGCGCGATTTGAGCAATCGCCCCAAACTCGCCGCGACAATCCCCTTGCCAATACTCGAAACTACGCCACCAGTGACGAATACAAACTTAGTCATTGTTTTTGGTTTTCTCTCTTTTACCCGATCGACTAGATCATTGTAAACCACTGGCTGCCAATTGCTTCGTGCTACGTCGATCGATCGGAGTTAGGAGATGGGAGTTAGGCGGATTTTAGATTAAAAATCTATTCATGCTCCCCGTCCCCTCGTCCCCTGGTTCCCACACCCCCGATCGATTTATTTACTCTCCAGAAAATCAGATGTATTAAAGTTTACTTGACTTAGTATAATGGCGTAAAATACATGTATAAATTTAGTTTTATCTCGATCGACCTTATTACGTCGATAATTGAGTGTTAGAATTGAAGCCAATCGCCTTAAAGACTAGGTAATTTTACTAATTTTCGACTAAAAGATTAGATTATATAAGCTTAAAAGTCTTACTCAGTCAGTGTTAGAGCAAAAATAGAGATAAAACGTCGATCGCGATATGTATTTGCGAATATATCTTTTTAGATTATTTATATACAGCAAATGATAAATAGAGAAAATGCTGTGATATGCATATTACTGATTGTTTGACAAGAGAGAAATTGCCGATCTAAACAGGGCGGTTCTCGCTATTGTTAGTAGCTTTTTGATGTCTTATTGTTCCACATAGTATGAAACGTTTTAATTTTGAGTGTTACAGGTTCAAACATTGTTTGAAATCTCAGATTAGTTCGAGAGCATACTTCAATTTGAATCGTTTACCTCGATCGGCATCATGCACTGTTGTTGGATGCCGATCGCACGTAAGTGGAGCAAACCTTAGCAAATCGATATAGTTCAGTAAGTAATTCTTCCCCCGATCGTGAAAAAAACATCTCTTTCATTGCTTTCTTGCAACCGTTCGATCTTCTTGTCTGCACTGTCTCTAGCTGTTGCTGGCACAGCGATCCAAGCTGAAAATGCTCAGGCGATCGATCTGAAATTCAACAATCCAGTTGACGCTACTTCTACTTCTAGTGATTACAAAGCTCTCGATTCAACTTTTAATCGTTTTGGGCCAGGGTATACTCGTCCAACTCTCCGCTATAGCAATGTTGCCACAATATCCCCTGGAGTAACGATCGATGCCCAGATTACTGCCATAGCTAATGGTACGGGGTACACTTTAGACGCACAAGTGCCAAACTACACAGCGGCCGGCAATTCCAACGGAGATGCAACATTCGTGTATGCAGCTTCTCAACAGACTAATGGCGGTCTGAGCTACAAAATCGACCTTTTTCAAGGGGGCGGTACTTTTTCAACCGCTTACGTAGCACCAGATCTACGATTTTTAGTCTATGACGTAGATGGAGAATCTACCCAAGGTGAAGCAGTCCGCATTGCCAAAGATAGTGGTTTAGTCGGTTATCAAGTTGGAAACACGTCTGCGGCATTGACCCCCACAGCAGATCCGGATGGTAGCTATCTATTTTCTGGGCGGGATGCCAACCAACCTGAAACTGATTCAAGCAGTGCTACTATCCTCTACTTCCAGAACGTTAGCTCGGTAAATTTCCAGTTTGAAGCAGTGACTCGATCGACTAGTCCTCTGCCCAATGGTGTGTTTAGTGCGATCGATGGTGACTTGAGCCTCCTTGGTTCGACCCAATCCGCGATCGACACAGCGATCGCCGCACAGTACAGCGCACTCGTGGTTGTCCCAGATACCCGAGCCTCGGCTACTGATGTTCCCGAACCCTTTACCATTATCGGTACCCTCATTGGTGGTACAGCAGCCTTACGGATGAGAAAGAAACTCAAAGCCGATAAAGCATAAATCGGGTAACTAACTACCCATCTAATTCTGGTAGTTCTGTCTGAAACAGGATATCCCCATGATGATTGAGTTCGATCGGACTCAATCATCATGGGGATTTAATTAATCTAAATCGGCTAGACTTAGGCGTAGGTTGTTACCCCACCCCAGCCCTCCCCTTATAAAGCGACGGTGTACACACAAGTCGGACGGACTTCGTTTTGAGATCTGAATCCCCCAACCCCCTTGGAAAGCAGGGGTGTTTGATCGCGGTTGGGATTGTATTTGTAAATATTTAAATATATATGTTTTTATATGAATTTGGTTGTTT
>NZ_JANPLS010000342.1:0-18390 GCF_031422475.1 Chamaesiphon sp. VAR_48_metabat_403 | reverse complement strand
GCCTTGCTGTTGGGGCAGTAGATGGAGGGTTTTGGTAAAATGTCCGAAACTGCGTTCGACTAGTTCTCTGGCTTCTTCTAGGGTATGGGTTTGGAGCAGGTTTAGTACCATCCCATAAGTGGGGGTAAATTGACTTACCAGCGGATCTGGTGCCGATGTGGCAAAGTCGCTGGCTTCTTTCGCGCCTTCAAATCTGGTCTGAGTGGCAACTACATAGCCCACCACGTCCTTACCGCGCCGTCCGGCACGTCCCGACATTTGTAAAAATTCGGAGGCTGTCAGGAGGCGATGTCCTTGGTCTGTGCGTTTAGATAAGCTGGAAATTACTGTCGTCCGGGCGGGCATATTAATCCCCGCTGCGAGGGTTTCGGTAGCAAAGACGACTTTGATTAAGCCCTGTGTGAATAATTCTTCTACCAGCACTTTCCAGGCTGGTAAAATCCCGGCATGGTGAGCGGCGATGCCTTTATAGAGCGGTTCGACTTGTCCCGCGCGGGCGGCTTCGGGGTTTTTTTCTAAGAATTCATCGATCCTAATTTTTAACTGAGCGGCTTCCGTTTTGGAAATTAGTGGCAGAGTAGAGACTTCGGCGACAGCTTTATCGCAACCGCGCCGACTGAAGATAAAATAAATTGCAGGTAACATTTCCCGCTCGGCAAGCTTGCTGACTACAAAGCCGATACTGGGGACATCTTCAGTTTTGCGGCTGCCAGTGGGACGATGGGTTTTGAGTTTGGGATTGAGTTTGGCAGTATTAGGGTCTAATAATGGCAAGATCCCTTTGGGGTTGACAAAATGAAACTCTAAGGGGACGGGGCGGAAGTCGGAATAAATGAGTTCGGTACTGCCATGAACGGCATTAATCCAGTCGGTTAATTGTTTGCTATTGGCAACGGTGGCGGAAAGGGCGACGAGCTGAATGTGCGGGGGACAGTAAATAATCGATTCTTCCCAGACGGTACCCCGCTGTTTGTCATTCATATAGTGGCACTCGTCGAGTACCACTGCTTCAACACCCATCATGGAGGTACCGACTTCGCCGATGCGGGTACCGTAGAGCATGTTGCGGAAGATTTCGGTAGTCATGACGACGACTAGTGCGTCCCGATTGATGGAAATATCGCCCGTGAGCAATCCGACATTCTCTTCGCCAAATTCGGCTCTAAAGTCGCGATATTTTTGATTGGATAAAGCTTTGAGGGGGGTGGTGTAAAATACTCTGCGTCCCTGTCGCAGGGCGCGATGAATGGCATATTCACCGATTAATGTTTTACCAGAACCCGTCGGGGCGCAAACTACGACTGACTTTCCCGCGTTGAGTGCGGCTACCGCCTGAAGTTGAAATCCGTCGAGTGGAAATGGAAATATTTCTTGGAGCTGTTCGGTAGTGATAGCAGAGGTGGTCATAGCGTTTTAACTTCTCAGGCGGTGGCACGAGGTTAGATTGTGGCGGTAGCTAAGTCTCGATACTCTCTAGTATATTCGGAAATTACGATCGGGCACGATCGGCTAGCAGACGGGCAAGCTGCTAGCGAGAATGAAAAGATAAATTGCAATTAAAAAGCCAAGGCTTAAACCTCGGCTGACTTTAAATAAATCGCTAAATTAAATCTGAATTATCTAGATAACGCAAGTTGATAGTCATAACCAAGGTTAAAGATTTGGGTATTAGGTATTAACGATGGGATAAAACCTATAACCTAATAGCTAAAACCTAACACCCATCCCACTCAAAACCCATAACTAGCAACTTGGGTTAGATAGATCAGACAGCTTCGATATTTTTCTCACCAGTCCGAATCCGCACCACTTGTTCGATGGGACTGACGAAGATTTTGCCATCGCCGATTTCACCAGTTCTGGCAGCAGCAATAATCTTGTCTACTACCATGTCAACTTGAGAATCTTCGATTACGACTTCGACTTTCAGTTTTTGGAGAAATTCTACGGTATATTCCGAGCCGCGATAACGTTCGGTTTGCCCCTTTTGTCTGCCAAATCCTCTCACTTCCGATACCGTCATTCCCACTACGCCTGCATTGACGAGGGCGATTTTTACTTCATCTAATTTGAAAGGGCGAATGATTGCTACAATCTTTTTCAATTTCGGTTACTCCTGAATGTGTGTCTCTATACAATTTTTTAGCTGCACCAACTTGACATTTTGTATCATTGTTAGACCAGCCAAACATGTAACTCTGGCTACAAAATAAAAATATGACAGTTACTCTCGGCATAGATTTTGGCACATCTGGAGCCAGATTGGTAGCGATCGACACCGATCGTAACGTGCTATGGTGGGGGACTAGAGAGCTATTGGTGGCATCGACTTGGCGGGAAACTTTGTTTGGGCTAATTCGCGCCATCCCAGGTGAAATCAGATCGCAGGTAACGAGCATCGCGATCGATGGGACATCTTCGACGGTATTATTATGCAACGATCGGGGGCAATTAGTCGGTACCCCAATTTTATATCATGACGATCGCGCCAAAGTAGTATTAGATCGGGTAAGATCGATCGCGCCAGTCGGACATCCCATAATTAGTGCTACTTCTAGTTTTGCCAAGTTATGCTGGATGGCGACTCAACCTAATTTTCCAGATTTCAATGCCAGTCAAAAATATTATTTTCTCCATCAAGCCGACTGGCTGGCTTACCATCTGCATGGCAAACTGGGCATCAGCGACTATCACAATGCCCTAAAACTCGGCTACGATGTCGAATCCTTATCTTATCCCGATTGGCTCGAACGGCACCCTTATCGCCCATTATTGCCGCAAGTATTAAAGCCAGGTACGCCGATGGGGATGGTATTACCCCAAGTCGCTCAAGAATTGGGTTTAGCGTCTGATTGTATGGTGTGTGCGGGTACTACCGATAGTATTGCCGCATTTTTGGCTAGTGAAGTGGATACGCCAGGAGTAGCTGTGACATCGCTGGGTTCGACACTGGTAATTAAACTGCTCTCTCGCACGCGGGTTGACGAGCCTCGGTATGGAATTTATAGCCACCGTTTGGGCGATTTATGGTTGGTAGGTGGTGCGTCAAATACTGGCGGCACAGTGTTGCGACATTTTTTCAGCGATGCTGAGTTAGTCAGCTTGAGTCAGGAAATCGATCCTAATATATCCAGCCAACTCGATTATTATCCCTTATTAACTCCAGGCGATCGGTTCCCAATTAACGATCCTAATTTACCACCGCGCCTGACTCCGCGACCAGAGCATCGAGTCGATTTTTTGCATGGGTTACTCGAAGGAATTGCTAAAATCGAAGCGCGCGGCTATGAGCTATTAGCCGAATTAGGAGCGACACCCCTAACGGCTATTTACACCGCAGGCGGCGGCGCGAAAAATTCCACCTGGACGAAAATTCGGCAGCGATATCTACCCGTACCCGTATCTATTTCTCAGCATCAGGAAGCGGCTTATGGTAGTGCATTGTTGGCACTTAGTCGGGGAGGGGGGAGGAGTAAGGAGTAAGGAGTAAGGAGTAGGGAGTAAGGAGTAGGGAGTAAGGAGTATGGTTCGGTTAAACAAATTCCCTTGCAGTTTTAGTCTGCGTAGGCAGACTTTGCATCACTAGCGGCGACTTCAGTCGCTGGCTAACCGAACCGTATTGTATCCACTATCCACGATCGCCAGAAAGTTGGCTAAAATTCTATTAGGGAGCGGTAATTAAATCGGCTCAAATATCGCAAGATTGCATCGAGCCGCAGAAGTTTGTCGGTGGAGATATTTAGGAACGTATATATGAATGCCAATCCTCAACTCATGACAGCAGTCGAACAACTCGGATATCGAGTCACTTGTGCGGATGTTGTCACCCATAGTGGTATTCACCTCGAAGCAGCGCGTTCGGGATTGCTGGCGTTGGCGAATCAGACTGGGGGGCATTTGCAAGTCACCGATACTGGAGAAGTAATTTATGTTTTGGCTCCAGATTTTAGGCAAGTTTTATTGCGTAAATCGGTTAAATTACAGGCTAAAGCTTGGCTGACAAAGATCTGGTCGATCGGATTTTACCTGATTAAGATCTCGTTTGGCATTTTATTAATTACCTCGATTAGTGCTGTCTATCTGACAATTTTGGCAATTACACTCGCCGCACTATTTGGGAGCGATAATGGCGGGGATTGCGGCGACTTTGGCGATGGTGGTGGTAATTGCGTCTTGGCGATTGGTGACTGGGGTAGCAGTAGCTCTAGTGCTGGTAGTTCTACAATGACGACCGTTAATAATGAGAATCTCACACCAATTCGACCTAAAACGCAGCGCAAGCCGCTCAATTTTTTAGAAGCGGTATTTTCGGTATTATTTGGCGATGGCAATCCTAACGCCGATCTCGAACAGCGGCGGTGGAGTTATATTGGCAATCTAATTCATCGTCAGCAAGGGGTGGCGATCGGCGAACAAATTGCTCCATACTTAGATGATGTAGGGCAGGGGTACGACCGAGAATATGAAAACTATATGTTACCAGTTCTGACTAAGTTTAATGGTATTCCCGAAGTCAGTCCGACCGGACAATTGGTATATCATTTCCCCGATCTTCAAACTACGCTTAAAGATGCCCCCTCACAATTTAAGCGAGTCCCCCAATCGTTGCGAGAACGGAAGTGGAAATTTAGTAAAGCCACACCTACTCAAACTAATTGGGCGATCGCGCTATTTGCTGGTAATCTAGTTGGGATAGGTGTCTTAGCTCTGATGCTCCAGGGGATAGCTAGTAATTCGATCGGGATTGCAATGATAGTTTTGGCTCTGTATGGGGTGGGGCTAGTTGTTATCCCTTCCTGTCGTTATTTCTGGGTGAAAGCGCAAGATCGAAAAGTCCGCAACCGCAATCAGTTTCGCCATCAGCAGGTAAAAATATTACAGCAAAATGATACGATTCAAGAGAAGTTAGATTATGCCAAACAGTTTGCTAAACAGCATCTAATTACCGATCGAGATATTATTTATACCACCGAAGAAGATGCTCTATCTCAAGAGTTTAAGCGGTTAGAATAAACGATCGCAGATTGTAATTTTGGGTAGAAAATCTTCATTTATGCTTTCCATGCCACTCTCCACCGACATCGTTTCGCTCATCGATAAATTGCAATTGCAACCTCATCCCGAAGGCGGATTTTATCGTGAAACTTGGCGGTCGGATCTTTGTCTACCCCAATCGATTTTATCAGATGATTATACCGGAGATCGATCTGCTGGCACTGCAATTTTATTTCTACTGCCCGCAGGTCATTTTTCGCGGTGGCATCGGGTACGATCTGCAGAATTATGGTTTCATCAAGCAGGAGATCCACTAGAATTGGTGATAACAGAAACTTTAGATGGAGCCTCCCACCCCATCCACCTCGGTCGAGATTATACCTTCCAAGCCATTGTACCGCCCAACCATTGGCAAAAAGCTACACCGATCTTGGGTGCAGCGGGATATGCGTTGGTGGGATGTGTGGTGGTGCCCGGATTTGACTTTGCCGATTTTGAGCTAAGTAATAGCTAGCATTTTTATGCTATCTTCTTAGCTATTTATCGTTGCCCATAAATTCTGGCATTGCCACCACATTGGCATTTTGACTGATTCCTTCTTGCTTGAAGACCTTCTTTACTGTCAACAGCAAAATCTTGAAATCTAACCACAAACTCCAGTTATCCACATACCAGAGATCTAGCTTAAATTTTTCATCCCAAGTTAGGGCATTACGTCCATTGATCTGCGCCCATCCGGTAATTCCTGGCGGTACATCATGACGGCGAGCTTGGTCGGGACTGTAGCGTTCTAGATATCTTACCAATAATGGGCGCGGGCCGACAAAACTCATATCGCCGATGAGGACATTCCACAGTTGAGGTAGTTCGTCTAAACTAGCTTTACGTAAAAATTGACCGAGTGGAATCAATCGCGCTTCATCGGAGAGCAAATTACCCGCAGCATCGCAGTCGCTAGTCATCGTGCGGAACTTAAATACCGTGAAAATCTCGCTATTTTTGCCGGGACGCGCTTGCGTAAAGACAATCGGACTACCCATGCGTACCCGCAAAACGATCGCCACAACTAGTAGTATTGGCGAAAATAGTAGTAATAATAATGCTGCCATGACTCGATCGGCGATTATCTTCACACCTCGACTAAAATAAGTAGGGGACTTACGTTTAGGTTTTATCTCTTTCATTTTGGATGTTTGGAGCTGATGTCTGCCGTTAGTTATTGCCACGATGAATGGAGCCACTAACTAATCTTTATTTTTCCCATCGATGGTCTCTGGCTTACTAAACTTACCAAATTATTTGTTATTTTGGCTCTAGCAGGCAGCGATCGTGGCACACTATGTTTATACACTACCACCGTACCGAAATCCGGCAATCGCGATTTTTGGAACGAGCGGACGAGTCGCTGGTTCGGTTTATCACCCCTTTTCAATATCTAAACCCCATCGTGAATAAAATCATCTCAGTCTCCAGTCAGCCAGTAACTAACTTATCGACAACATCTGCGCGCGCACAGTTAGAAGCAGAGCGCGTGCAAGAGATTTTGATTTTGCTAACTAGTATGATGGCAAGGGAGGAAGCAACGATTAAATTAATTATCGATTGTTTGTACGATATCGGCTATGTCAATTTAATTAATAAAAAGGTGCGCTTGCGTCCGCTCAATTCGCTGGCAAAGTTCATTGCGAAAAGGTCGAAGCCAGTCGCCAAAATCTTTGCCTGGAGATGGTTTATTAAAAATTGCCCTCAGCTAATTGCTAAGTGGTTGTATGTGAAGGTTAGTTTTTAGAATTAGTGAATAGTGGATAGTGAATAGTTATTGTCCTCCATCACTCGGTCATTTGTCGGACACAAGCAAATATTTCAAAATACCATCCTAACACCTAACACCTAACACCTAAAGCCTAAAACCTAAAAACTCACCCGATACATTTGAAATAACTGTCCCGATTGAGTGGCGGTAACTTTACCGCCAACTTCTTTGACTAGATCTGTAAATTGTGCCAGCGGCGACAGCAAGACTTCTGCACCTAAATACATCTCTAAAATCGCCCAGTTCTCGGCTAATTCGGCATCGGGATCCATCGCATCAAAAATGAAGATTCCATCGGGTTTTAAGACTCTCTTGACCTCTTGGAGTACTAGTTTCCAGTACTCAGGAGGATAGTAACAACTAAATCCGGTAGCGACCGCCCGATCGAATGTATCGTTCTCATAATTTAATTGATGAGCGGCACCAGATTGGACACCTTTAAATAATTTAGAATTTAGTTGAGATCCGCGCGAATTGAGGGCACTTTTCGCCACGACGCTGATTTCTTGCCCGTAAAAATATGTTTCCCATTCTCGCCAATTGTATATCAAAAAACTAACTCCGCAGCCGATATCTAAGCAGCGATGGTTCTTTTTAAAGCCTGCTAATTCCCAAAATGGTGAAGCGATTTTTGGAGCGAGATTGTGACTGATCCACTCTCTGAAAATCGGCATTTCTTCGACTTCTGGCGGTAGTTCAAAAGCTTCTTGTTTAAACTCTCGATCGAATCTTTGTTTGACTCGCTCGATATCGATCGACCAATCGTGTTGTGGTGTAATAATAGGACTGTACATCTTGAGACTGGGGGACGAGGTGACGGGGTGACGGGGTGACGCAAGCGTCCATATTCACTATCCACTAGCCTTCAGATATTCAAATACTGATTTGTCGCCAATATCGGGGGGGATAGCTTGAATGGCTTTGCGGATGGCAAAAATCGAAAATAATATCGCCCAACTAGCTAATAAAATTGCTTCGATCGATTGCGGTAGGATATTTATTAAATGTCCTAATAATAATCCGGGAACTAGAAATGTCAATATTTTTGTTTCTAAGCGATTGAAACAAAAAGCTTCTTTAAAAAAGATACCAGTCAAGGCGGCGAAGGTAAAACCCACACCTAAAATAGTTAACGGCTGTTCGTAAACGATCGATCCGATCGGTTGCTGATAATATAGAGAAAATCCGATCGCACTCATACACCCAATTGCCCAAAATACTTGCAAGGTTCGGTGCAAAACTGCCATGTAAATATGAATTGTCGCTAGAGCGATGCCGAGGGCGACTGAGAAGATAATATAGAGTATGGTTATCGCTGTCAATACATTGGCATTATTGCTTTCACTATTACCCCATTGCGATAATACCGCAATCGTCCCGATCGCAAAACTTATCGCCGCTACCATCAGCGCACTCCGATAAATTATCACACTTTGCCGATCGCGATCGGTAATTGTAAATGTACCAAACTGTCCCTGATATATTTCTGTCGTAATATCTGATTCGATCGTTTGCATCTGCTTTTATCCTCTTATTCTCTATCTCCAAAACCTAATACCTAAAGCCTAAAGCCTAATACTTACCCTCTAAACTGCTGTTGATAAGCAATAAATACCGCTTCGATAATTAGATGAGAGTCACGAGTGGGGAGTCTATCTGTTAACTCTATTTTATCAATTAATTGTAGTGCTAATCGATCGCTAACTTGAATTTTAGCAGATGACGATAGAGCTGGATAGCGATAGAGGTACTTTCTAATTATGGCAAATTCGTCGGGAGTTAAGGCGGCAATTTTGCCTGTTTCAATTAGTTTAGTTGCCAGCTCTGTGGCTGCGGGTAAGATGGTAATTTCTCGATCGCTAACGGTTTGCCCTTCTTGAATGGAAATTGTCCCCGCCACCCAGTCACCCAGACGTTTTTCTTGAGGTGTAAAGAGAATTAATAACAACCCAATAAATAGAATATCGTCGATTGGGCGCAGGAGCGATCGTAAGATCGATTGCTGAATGCCAACATTACGTCCATCGTCTCTAATTACTCTAATTTTAACATATTTTTTACCTGGAGTCTGTCCGCGCCACAAGGTTTCAAATACGATAAAATATCCGATATATACTCCAAATAAAATCAAGATTTGGATTGCCAGCAGCCAGGGGCGAGCAGTATCAGATTGCAACCAAGTAATCTGGGCAAATAAGATTGCCCAGATTACCAACAATATAAAAATTGTCGAACTCCAAATCAGATAGTCAATAACTAAAGCTTGAGTGCGATTGCCAACTCCAGCTAAAACAAATTCTAATTCAACACTTTCTGGCGTTTGTGATTTGACTCGGTTTAAATATTTCATATGTATGCGAATTGACGATCGCTCTATCTGTAAAATATCTACTAAATTATCAGATCGTTACCTTCTTGGCGATTGCGAAGATCGAAGTAAACAATTGCTTTAATTATCTGCCAAAATGGCATAATCAGTAGTTCGATCGCCAGACTGACAAAGAAACCCACGATTGTCAAAACTCCCCCAACTACTTTGGCAGAATCTGTACTCGAAACCGACATCAATTGACCGATAAAACTTGGAGTACTGCCAATGCTACTCAGCGGGATGGTAATTAAAAAAGCTACCGTGATAATTAATACTAATTTTCCGATAACATTATTACTTAATTGTCTGCTGCGACGGATGCTAAAATTAGCAGATGTAATTGGCTCGACTGCCAGAGGCAATTCAGCAACAAACCAGGCAGCATAAAAGCGCACGATTAGTGCGACTAATAATACGAAGAAGACGACTGATAATAGAATAATAAAAACAACAAAAACACCATTGTCGGGGGATAATTGCGCTACAGACATTAGAAGTGCCACCATTAATCCGATCGCGATAGCGAACAAAATATACCCAACTATTACCAACAGGGACAGATACAACCCTAATAATAGCGATAGCCTTAAAAATGCCCACGTACGCGGTAGTAATTGCCTAGTAGCTGCATCTACTGTTTCTGGAGCATCGATCAGTTCTTGATAAGCTAACCGACAGATGACAGCTCGATCTGTCAAGCTTTTGGCCGATAGATATAAACTCAAGCCAAACCAGACAACTACCAGGGGAATGACGACAGGTAGCCAGGATTGAGTCAGGCTAAATAATACGCCACCAATCAACATTAATCCGATCGCAGCGGCGAAGATTGCCACTACCCAAGCTGTAGCGCGAAGGGATACCTGCAAATAACGTTTTAAGTTAGATCTGTAGAGAATGGTGCCTGTAGTCACCACATTCCCAATACTGAGGGTACCAAATGGATCGGAACTATTTTTTGTCATAGTATTTTAGATGAGATTACACCGCTTGTTATTTAGTGTATGGTGCTAGCGACCGATTCTCACATTTGGTAACAGGATAGAAATATTCATCATCCCGCGCCGCAAATTTGGGCGTTTGGCTGTTAATCCCAAATCGATTGTCTCTACTTGCATCCTTGAGGAATCGGGATTAGATCGGAGCCGAATTTTCTTTGGCTCTCGCAATTACCAAGGTAGAGATAATTTATTAATTGCCCCTACCCTGGCGATGGTATCAAAGTTCCAATTTATTTAAGCTAAGATTCTTACTTGAAAAATTGCTGAACGCTAGAGAGATTGGCGGTATCGCGAATCACTAGAAATACGCCCAACCCCAGTAGTAAAAACAAGCCCGTCTGCATCACGGTTTCTTGCAACTTCATCGGTAACGGTTTGCCCAACAGCCCTTCAAACAACAAAAACGCCAGTTGACCGCCATCTAAAGCTGGTAATGGCAAAATGTTCATTACGGCTAAATTAATGCTGATTAGCGCGCCAAATTGCAGCAATCCAGCAGCATTATTCGAGGCAATACTCGAACCGATTTCCACGATTTTGATCGGCCCAGCAATTTGAGTAGCTGTCTCGCCAAAATTGGTTACCAATTGCGATAAACCTTGGAAAGTCAGCACCACCACACGCTCGAATTCATTAGCTCCTTTGACGAGGGCATCGATCGGACTTATCGATCGATCGATGATAATATCGGCATTAGGCGCGAGTTTGACCCCAATTTGACCTTTACCTTCGGCATTGGCATCGGGAGTAACTTGGAGATCGAGTGTCTTGGTACCGCGTTGAATTTTAAAAGTTAATGGTTGCTGGGCGTGGGTTTGAATCTCCGCCATCAGCTTGACAATGGCTGGTTTGGCACTACCCAGATCTTGGTTATCTACCGCGAGTACGATATCCATTGCTTCAATTCCCGCTTTACCAGCAGCAGTACTCAAATTGTCAGCAATTCCCGATACTACTACGCCGGGATGATAATTAATTTGCTGAAAGCCGATAACGCTCACCTGGACGACCAGCAAGAAATAAGCAAAGATTAAATTGGCAATTACGCCCGCACTAATCACGATCGCCCGATCGAGCAACGGACGATTGCGGAGTAAATTAGGATCGTCTGCGGGGATATCACTATCGGGATCGTCATCGGGAAAGCCGACGAAACCACCCAAAGGTAGTGCGCGAAGGGCGTATTCAGTCTGTTTGCCTTGATATTTTAATAATACTGGCCCGAAGCCTAGTGAAAATTTATTGGCATAAATGCCCTGCAATCTGGCTGCCAAAAAGTGCCCCAGTTCGTGAACAAAAATTAATACTGCTAAAACGCCGATCGCCGCCAATGTTGACATATTTTCTCTTGTTTTGACCTACTATTACCCATTTTAGTCGGCGAGTGGGAGGAGTGGGGGATGGGGGGACAAAGGAGACTGGGGGACTAAGAGAAGGCGATCGCCTGTTTGACAAAACCGATGATATTTTCCCCGGTCGAAAGTTGAAATTAGCTAGTTGGTATTGTTATCGATCGATCTGCAATAGAGGAGATCGAACGCTCTTCGCCACCGAAAGACACCAACTGCAACATTAGTCGCTTCTTACCAACTGACTTGAGGTGGTGGAGTCGGTTTTGGTGTTGGGGCAGATTGAGTTCCAGATGGAGCGAGGATGCGCGTGGCTGGGACGCTAGGTAAAACCGTCCCAGGGCTAGCAATTACGGGTTTAACTGGTTTAACGACAGACCTATTTAGGAGCGTGTAAACCACATTCTTTTTGAGTAGCTTCTTCCCACCACCAGCGTCCTTCGCGCTCGTGTTGATTGGGGAGAGTTGGTTTGGTGCAGGGTTCGCAACCGATACTAATAAATCCGCGCTCGTGCAGGGAGTTGTAGGGCACTTCTAGCGCGCGAATATACGTCCATACGTCCGCAGACGACCAATTAGCCAAAGGATTGAACTTAACTAACGGATGTTCTGGCGTGCCGAAGGCTCCATCGGCTTGAATCGCGGGTACCGCAGCGCGAGTCGAAGGGCTTTGATCTTTACGTTGTCCGGTAATCCAGGCATCAAGGGTGGCTAATTTGCGTCGCAGGGGCGCAACTTTCCGCACGCCACAGCATTCTTGGTGTCCATCTTCGTAAAAGCTAAATAAACCTTTGGCCTTCACCATCGCTTCGACGGGAGCGGCTTCTGGATAGATGACATCGATCGCGATATTATAGTGCTTTCTGACTCGATCGATAAACTGATAAGTTTCGGGGTGAAGCCGTCCAGTATCGAGACTGAAGACTTTAACATTGGGATTAATCTTATATGCCATGTCGATTAAAACCACATCTTCAGCTCCACTGAAGGAAATGGAAATATTATCGAATAAACTTAACGCCCGTTTGATGATTTCCTGGGGACTTTGTGTGCTTAGTTCGGCATCTAAGGTGAGGAAATCCAGTTCTGTACTCGCCTGAATCATGATTGCGCGCTCTTGAAAAATTAAGGATCGATCGTCTGACGATATTTTACAGGAGAAGGGTGGAGTGTGGGGGGTGTGGGGAGTGTGGGGAGTGTGGGGAGTGTGGGAGGATGTTTTCCTTTACCCTTTACCCTTTCCCCTTTCCCCCTAAAGCCTAAAACCTAAAACCTAAAGCCTAAAGCCTACCTCATTGTGACAAACTCTTCAGCGGAGCTGGGATGAATGCCCACAGTGGCATCAAAATCGGCTTTAGTCGCGCCCATTTTGACAGCAATGGCCACCCCTTGAATGATTTCTGCGGCATGGTCTCCGACCATGTGGGCACCGAGGACGCGATCGGTTTTGGTATCTACAACCAGTTTCATCAGGGTTTTTTCCTGTTTGGCTGGTAGTACGTAGTACATCGGTCGGAAACTGCTGCGATAGATTTTAATATTATCGCCATGCATTTCGCGGGCTTCTTCTTCGGTTAACCCGACGGTTGCAGCTTCGGGGGTAGTAAAGATTGCAGTCGGAATATCCGCATAGTTCATCGTGCGGGGTTTATTGCCAAACATGGTATCGGCAAAAGCTCGCCCTTCATTAATTGCGACGGGCGTGAGTTGGATATTGTCGGTACAGTCGCCAACCGAGTAAATATTTTCGACATTCGTCCGACTGTTAATATCGACGAGAATCGCCCCATTATGGGTTTTGACATCGACATTTTCTAGTCCCAAGTTAGCTGTATTGGGTTTGCGTCCGAGTGCTGCTAAACTGACGACATCGGCGAGAATTGTTTGCTGTCCATCTTTGGTAGTCACGGTGAGGCTGACACCATTATCGGTTTTGGCGATTGAGAGATCTTGGGCATGATTGATAATCTTCACGCCATGATGGATCATCCCGTCCTGAACTGCCGATCGCAAGTCGCCGTCAAAACTACGTAAAATTAAATCGGGTCGAATAATTTGGGTGACTTCCGTTCCCAATCCATTCATAATGCACGCAAATTCACAACCGATATAGCCAGCACCCAAAATTACCATTTGCTTGGGCTGGGTAGGTAAATCGAAAATATCATCAGATACCAGCGCGTGTTCGATGCCTGGAATATTTGGACGCACGGGGACACCACCGACTGCAATCAAAATTTTATCGGCAGTAACGGTACGTTCGCCCACTTGGAGTGTATGATGGTCGATAAATTTCGCTCGATCGTGCAAAAATTCTACTTTGGAATTGTCCAACATCCGTTGGTAAATGCCATTGAGCCGGGTGACTTCACCATTGACTGCTGCCATCATCCTCGGCCAGTCTAGCTGGCTTTTAACGGCACTCCAACCATAACCTTCGGCATCGGTAAACAATTCTGGAAAGTGAGATGCATATACCATCAGTTTTTTAGGAATACAGCCGCGATTGACGCAGGTACCGCCGAGTCTGTCGTATTCAGCAACGCCAACTTTGGCACCATATTCGGCGGCGCGTCGCGCTGTCGCAATCCCGCCAGAACCGCCACCAATTACGAATAGGTCGAAATCATAGCTCATATCTGTTTTCCTGTTAGTGAATAGTGAATAGTGAGTAGTGGCTGGCAAAGGATATTAATAACGCTCGATAAATACAATCGACCTCATAAAAAGCATAAATCCAAGTAGGTGGGCAGTTGCCCACCTTACTCAGACTTATTTGACAAACGGAGTCGTAAACAGTAGATAGCATCTCTTGTTAGCTGTTCGCAGAATAGTTTTTACTATCCACTATTCACTATTCACTATTCACTATCCACTAAACTACTTGCTGCCTTTGATATGAGCTAACATCGTATCGGCATCGGAGACTTCAAATGGGTCGGTGGGGCAGTTGTCGATGAAGCCTTCTTCTGAGAATACTTTGTCGATTTTGCAATCGTTTACCAGCATTGAGTAACGCCAAGAGCGCATTCCAAATCCTAGATTGGATTTGTCTACCAACATGCCCATTGCTTTGCTAAACTCACCATTACCGTCGGGTAAGAGCTTGACATTTTTGGCTCCTTGCTTGAGACCCCACTGATACATGACAAAGGCATCATTGACAGAGAGACAGTAAATTTCATCTACACCTTGTGCTTTAAACTCATTGTAGAGTTCTTCATAGCGGGGCAGGTGGGAAGTAGAACAAGTGGGTGTGAATGCACCAGGGAGGGAGAATACGACGACTTTTTTACCAGCAAAGACATCTTTGGTAGTTACATCTTGCCATTTAAAGGGGTTTTCACCACCGATCGATTCATCGCGCACGCGAGTTTTGAACACAACATCAGGTACTTGGTCGATTACAGCCATGATTTGCTCCTAGTAATAATTATTTTTGGTTCGCAGTCAAGGACGATCGAACTCATACATCTCAGAATAATTCTAATTTAGGAATAAGTCAAGAGTTGTAAGAATATTTAGTTGATAATATTTAAAGTTAAGCGATCTTTCCTGGAATTTCGGGATTATAATTGTTAGTTACAGTATCTCTCTACTAGCCACTAGCTTTTAGTTCCTAGTCCCTTGCAATGTTCCAGCCCTCCACAGACGCGATCGTCAAAACGCTTAAAGCCAAAGGCTTGCGGGTCACACCGCAACGATTCGCCGTGTATGCTAATCTCTTGTCGCGTACCGATCATCCCACGGTCGAACAGCTTTTGATAGATTTAAATCAATATTGCCCTGTATCTTCCCAAGCAACGATTTATAGCTCCTTGCAAGCTCTCCGCACGGCAGGATTGATCTGCGAGGTGCTGCTGGAAGCTGGTGTATCGCGCTACGATGCGATCGTCGAACCTCACCATCATTTCCACTGTCAACAATGCGGCGCGATCGAGGATATCGGCTGGGACGCGCTACCTGGAGTAGAATTCGATCGATTGCGATCTGGCTTACAAGCAGTGAGCTATGAAACCATCGTACGTGGTTACTGCGATCGCTGCACTCCAGCAGCGCAAGATTAAGACTGACTCCAATTCGATCGAAATTTTATGTCCGATCTTTGAAACCGCATAAGTTACCGGAACTATAAGTCTACCAAACCGCAAACTTATGAGTAAACTCACACAGTTCCTAATATTTAAAGCTTACTTTAGAACGGAAAGGGTGAGATTCGAACTCACGGAAGCTTGCACCTCATCCGATTTCAAGTCGGACGCATTCGACCACTCTGCCACCTTTCCAAATACAGACATCCAATCATAACACGATTTGCGATCGCCGCGATCGGCAAGAACTAAAAAAATTTCGCACTAGCAAGATCGAGCCACCACACATCCCCATTGCAATTGTATTGGTGGCTCCCTTTTCCATAGCGAGGTTACTCAAGAGGTTGAGGATCGCTACTTGCAGGATCTGAAGGTAACTCCACTGGAACTAGTGAGTCGAAAACCATACTCACCAGATGGACGAGCGATAACACTAATGCTACTGCCGATAGGAGATAACTGTGAATTGTAAATAAATGCTCTAGACTAATCGTGCCGAGCGCATCACCACCCAATAATAACTGGCGCAGAAAGTTCCCGATTGCCGGAATGCTTTCAATAATCGACAGCTCGATTTTGAGCCGCCAGTAGCCTAATTGCGACCACTCTAAATTCATTGCCGTCCAACCCAACCCAATGGCACTGAGCGTCAAGAAAATTCCCGATATCCAACCCACAATCCAACTGCCGAGTAGGTGGCGACCGAAAAACATTACCACGATCTGTACCAGCGAGACAGCAATTAAGCCATTCCCGGTAATGTTATGCAAACTTCTAATCAACCAACCATTCGTCACCCGATCGTTGATGTACGCGATTGAAGAGTACGCATCGGTACTAGAAGGAGTGTAGTAAAAGGCGAGCGACACGCCAGTAATGGCTGCCACTAGACAAAGCGCGAAGATCGCAATCGCCAGCACTGTAGCTAGCTTTCGCAACGCAGACCCGTAACGCACAGCATTCATAAGCAATACTTTTGAGCTTTATTTACATTTCTTATTATTGTAGAAGAAATTCAGGAGTTGTCCCACCGCTAAATTCCGATCGTCCACATTCGCACCGACTGGGAAAGATCCAACTTTTTCCGACTTTAAGTACCGATTTTTTCCGCCCCAACACCGAGCTAGCGCGACTTAGACTAAAACTACAGGAATTGTTCCCCATCCGACTGTAGTAATTACCGAGTCATCTCGTTCGCCTAAGATTATGGAAAATACGAATACCCTAGTTTATTTACTCAAAGATCGATTTAGTTTTATCGACGAAATTCACAATAGCGAAAAACTCAATAGCAAAATTATCTCGCTGCTGTTTACTAGCTTTATTTGCTTCGCAATTTACGGAGCAATTATCGGCGCGACAAACAGTGCGATGCCGATTCAAATTCTCTCTTCAGCGGTTAAACTTCCCGCTCTATATCTGGTAACTCTGATTGTTTGTTTGCCGACGCTATATATTTTCAATGCCTTCTTTGGTTCTCGCAGTACAATTCAGCAACATTGGGCATATTTGTTATCGGCAATAACCGTAATTTCTGTTTTATTGTGCGGGTTCGCACCGATTACTTTATTTTTCTTGTTGACTGTTAATGATAAATTTTTCTTTCTGTTATTAAATGTAGCGATTTTTGCACTCACGGGTATCTTAGGTGTATCTTTTCTCTACCGGACTATGAAACCAACCGAGGCAGACGAACAAGCTGGGAACATTAAGATCAGAAAAAATATCCTGAAGTTTTGGTTGGGCTTATATGGATTTGTTGGTACTCAATTAGGTTGGACGCTAAGACCATTTTTTGGCACCGGGAGTACTTTTGAAGTATTTCGTCCGCGCGAAGGTAGCTTTTTTACAGCAGTCTGGGAATCTTTCCATCAATTGGGTTTGTAAGCAATCTGCACGGATAATAAATTAATTTTTAAGATAAATAAGGGTGAGATTGGCAAATTAAGATGCTTTAGAGCAGAGGCAATGCCAACAAATATATGGTAGATAGAATTAGCAAATTAATCATTTCCAGATCGACAGTAGAATCGATCGGACAACAGGAAATCGGACAGCTCATGGTTGGATTCACCTGGAGAAAGAATGTGTGGCAAAAACCACATAAATTAATTCAGATGGGGTTAATGCAAATCGTCGGCGCGACGATGATCTTTACGGCAATGATGTTGCCAGTCGATCGCGTGTTACATGTCTATCACCCGCCGCGATCGCAATCCGATCGCATCGTCCAATTAATTTGGATCGATGGTACCATTACCTTGCTAATTTTATTTGGTATCAATCGGTGGATTTGCGAACGCGGAAAACGATTGCAAAAGCTCCTCAAATTAGTAGAGCAAATCGAACACTACAATCAGATTGTTACTTCGATCGATACGCTGGAAAAAGTTGCCGACCTCACACATCATCAGGGCGAAACATCTCAAGCTAAAAGCATGATAGAAATCCTCAGTAAGACTCGGCAAAATCTACTCATAGCACTAGAGATCGATCGTTATTTACGTCAATATCCCAATTCATCCGAACTCACATTAGCAATCGCTAATAATCTCATCGATCTCCAAAATTTAGCCCAACAACCTCAATTAGCTGAATATGGAATGTTGCTCAATCAAGCCTGGGAAATTGGCATGAGTATCTATGAAGATAGAGCGGGTTTATAACCAATTGATATTTATCGATAGATCTCACTCGATTGGTCGGAGGTGCGTAAATCCACTGAGGCGATCTCGATAGAAGATCGGTTATGATTTAGTGGCAATTATCC
>NZ_JANPLS010000341.1:0-3204 GCF_031422475.1 Chamaesiphon sp. VAR_48_metabat_403 | reverse complement strand
TATAGCTCGGTGGTGGGAGTAAATAAACCAGATCCAGCGATTTTTCAATTAGCAGCAGTAGCAGCAGGGCATCCCACCGCACCCCAGCATTGCCTATTTGTGGGGGAAGATAGTAAGGAACGAAAAGTAGCGCGTAATCTAGGTTGGCAAGTCGTACCCCATCCCAGCTTGGTTTGGGAAGTATTAAATGGTAGTCGGTTGCGATATATTCGGATTTCAGTTACCGCAGCGCAAAACGATCGCGCCTGGCGATCGGTAATTAAAGATTTAGCAGTTGTACCCTTGTATGTGACGGGCGAAAATGGCGATCGAGTGTATGCGATCGCGACGACTACAGCCATTACTCAGCTCGACGATTTGGGCTTTCAGGTCGATCGATTGGGGAGCGAGGGCGATCCGCTCACGACAGAAGTATATCTGCTGCGGGACGATCGCCAAACGAGTACGGGTTTTCTCAATCCCCAGGGGCAATCTAGTAGCTTTTTTGTCAATGATGAAGAATCACAATGGGTGTTGGCTTCTTCAACTGAGGGAATTTTTATTGCTTTGCCAGGAGATCGATCGGTTGAGGAATATCATTTTGAAGATGCATATCACGGACATAATCTCAAGCTCTTACCCGATCTGAGTTTACTCGAACCGTTTGGCGAAGGGAATAATGCCAAAACAGCAGGCTTCGTCCAAGCCGCGATCGTCGAACCAAATTTGAGCGATGTGGAAGTTGCCAAATTTCAAACAATCACCCCAGATGCAATTCGGACATATCTAGACAGATACGCTGGCGTAAAACCGCTAGATGGAGCGACAGGAGCTAAAATTAACAGCCGACACATCCAGAGTTCGGAGATCGGTTTAGTTACCACTGCATTAGCCAAAGATCTCGAAAAAATCGGTGGTGGTAAATTCACGATCGCACTAAATCGCTTCGTGCATGAAGGGCGCGAACTCGATAACGTCGCCGCCGAGCTAAAGGGGAGCGCATCCTCAGAAATCGTCTTAGTCACCGCTCACTTAGATTCTACGGCGGCTTCGAGCCATACCCCTAGCGATTACGACCCCGATCGCGACCCCGCGCCTGGAGCCGATGATGATGCTAGTGGCGTGGCGGCGGTATTAGCGATCGCCGCTGTCATCCAACAATTAGCCGCGATTAAACCACCCAAACGCACGATCCGATTTGTCTTATTTAACGCCGAAGAACATGGATTAGTCGGCTCTGGGGCTTATGCCAAATCCCAAGCCGCGATCGCCGCACCAATTGTCGGCGTATATCAAATGGATATGGTTGGCTACAACGTCAACCCCCCACGATCGTTTGAAGTGCATGTCGGCTATGCTGCTTCCGCCAACGTCCAGAAGCGATCGCTCGTCCTGGCAAAACGGCTCAAACGGCTAGTTTCCATCCTATCCCCGAACTTACAATCTCCCCAAATTTATACTCAACCAGATCCGGCTGAAGGCAGGAGCGACCATGCCAGTTTTCACCAACGCGGCTATGCGGCTTGCGTCACCTCCGAAGATTTCTTTGCGGGGCCGTTGCCCACCTCGCCTACCGCCGAGCCAAATCCCAACTATCACCGCGATGGCGATACCTTTGTCGATTTTGACTATGCGGCGGACATCGCCCGTCTCGTCGGTGCAGCAACGTGGTTGACAGCTAACTTGTAATTTTGTCCATGTTCTATTAACAAATGAGGTATACAAATGGTACTTAGTATCGATACTCGTAATTTCACGATCGATCGTGCGACTGATGCCCGAATTAATGAACTCAATGAGGCTGCGGCTTTAGTTTCCGAGCAATTACCAGGAACCCAGACAGTCAGCGTTCCTGCTTTGAATTCACTTACAGGTACACCCAATAGTCTGTTATCGGATAATGCCCCAAGCACAGCAGAATCGCCGATCGATCGAGCATTGAGCTTTGTCAATCAAACCAGTGCTGCCCTCGGATTTACACCTGGTCAACCAGTAGAATTCGTTCCAGATCCCACTGTCGAAACAACCAGTGCCAACGGCAAGGCAGTTCATCTGCAACAAAGCTATCGGGGCATTCCTGTGTTTCAGATGATTCGCACCGTTCGCTTCTCTCCCGACAACACAATTAGCGATGTCGTCGGCAATAATGTTAATCTTCAGTCTGGAATTAATATTGCGCCCCAAATTAATGTTAAACAAGCAGTAATAACCGCTGCCCAGTATATAGCTAATCCCAACGAAACAGAGGTAATGACTGATGGTTGGGGACAACCAATGGCTCCAATTCGCATCGATCTAGCCGATTATAGTCCGCAAATACTCGTAATTTCTCCCCTCCCCAGTCAACCAACTGTTTTAGATAAAGGGCCTTTTGCCGATCCAATTTCCGCTCATTTGGTGCTCTTTTACCAAAATCCTGAAACCCGATTGGGTTGGTATGTGCGGATTACACTGCCAAATTATCAAGGTCAATATGAAATTATTGTTTCAGCAGATCGCACTGAATCTGAAATTCTTTACTGTCAAAGTTTAATGAAAACTGCGCTGGGGGAGGGCAATGTTTACAAAGAAAATCCGGGCACGACACCTCGGCAAATGATTCCCTTCCCTCGGAACTTGAATGATTATCCCGTGCCCCAACCCACTAATCTACCGTCACTATCTCAGTTTCCCGGTCACTGGTGTACCAATAATAAATGCATGGGTAATAATACCAGGGCTACTTTAGGAGAATCTACCATCACGCTCAAAGGTCAGAGCCAGGGTGGGAAAGTTGTCTTTAATCCAGCTAGTGGCATCGGAGACGATCAGAAGATTCTGAATATCTTCTATTTCTGCAACTACATGCACGACTTCTTCTACCTGTTGGGCTTTAATGAGGCTGTCGGAAACTTTCAAGCGGTGAATTACACTGGGCAGGGCAATGCCAGCGATCCTGTTTTGGCTCGCGCTCATAGCGGAGAGGTTTATGGAACAGCTAATATGTCAACTCCCCCAGATGGTCAAAGACCTATTATGAACATGGGGTTAGTGGCTGATAGCGGTCGGCATACGGCTTTTGATGCTGATGTCGTCTTTCATGAATTTACGCATGGTGTAACTAATCGCTTAGTCGGTGGTCGGATGAATAGTCCACAAGGACTACAACAGATCCAAAGTGGCGGTATGGGCGAAGGCTGGAGTGACTATTTTGCACTTACTATTCAAAATTTTGGTAAGCCAGTT
>NZ_JANPLS010000340.1:0-35961 GCF_031422475.1 Chamaesiphon sp. VAR_48_metabat_403 | reverse complement strand
AGTGGATAGTGAATAGTGAATAGTTAAATTCCACTCCTTACTCCTTACTTCTTACTCTTTACTCCCTATCCCCTATTCCCTATCCCCTATCCCCTATCCCCTAAAATGCTGTCGCCGGAAGATTCCCAAGAGTTAACAAAGGCAATCGATGATTTCAAGACGATGCAATCGGAGCAAAATTATCGACTGGCGCAAGATACTTTGCGCCGAATTTTAGTGAATTTAGATCTGAGCCAGCGGGAAAGAGCGGGATTAGAAACCGAGATTGCCGAGTTGAGCGAGATGCTAATTAAACTCGATCGATCGGTATTTCAGGTTGCTGTATTTGGCATGGTAGGGCGAGGTAAATCTTCGCTATTGAATGCTTTAATTGGTAAAGAAGTGTTCCAAGCTGGTGTTTTACATGGAGTAACGCAAGAACGCCAACAAGTAGTGTGGGAAATTGAGAATTGGCAAGATGCCTTCGATCTGGATAAAGATACGCCAGCTACATTACAAGAAGCGATCGAATTTATCGATACGCCAGGGATTGATGAAGTCGATGGGGCAGAGAGACAATTACTAGCGAGTGAAATTGCCCATCAAGTAGATTTAATTTTATTTGTAATTGCTGGTGATATTACCGAATTAGAATTAAAAACACTTTCTCAATTGAGAAGTGCGGGTAAACCCATCTTATTAGTATTTAATAAAGTCGATCTGTTTCCCGATCTCGATAAACTGGCTATATATGCCAAAATTCGCGACGAGCGCGTTACCGAAATTCTTAGCCCAAATGAGATAATGATGGTAGCCGCCGCACCGCTGGCGATACGGGCGAGCGCGCGAGAAGATGGCAGTATGGGCGTGAGCTATCATCCCGGTACCCCCCAAGTTGCCGAATTAAAGTGGCGAATTGTCGAAATTTTGCAGCACGAGGGTAAAACACTCGCCGCCCTTAACGCCATGCTAGCAGCCGATCGGATTCAAAAGCAAACGATCGATCGCAAAATGGATCGGCGCGATGAGGGGGCTAACGATATTATCTGGCAATCGGTAATGACAAAAGCGATTTCGATCGCCATTAACCCGATTACGGCTGTGGATATGATGGCAGGTGCCGCGATCGATATTGCCACGATCGTGCGATTATCTAAATTTTATGGGATGCCGATGACTCGATCTGGGGCGATGAAATTGCTTCAGACGATTGCGATGGGGATGGGAGGGGTGAAAATCAGCGAATCGATCGCAAACCTCGGCTTGAGCGGAATCAAGGGCGTACTTGCTATGCTTGCCCCCGCTACAGGGGGAATTAGTATCGCCCCCTACACCGCCGTTGCGCTTACTCAGGCTAGTATTGCTGGAGTCTCGACTTATGCGATCGGTCAAATTACCAAAACTTATTTAGCCAATGGTGCTTCGTGGGGTGAGGATAGCCCTAAAGCCGTCATCGCCCAAATTCTTGTTACCATTGATGAACATTCGATCGTCGATCGCATTAAGCAGGAGATCGGAGTAAGTAAGAAGTAAGAAGTAAGAAGTAAGAAGTAAGAAGTAAGGAGTTAATAACTCCCTATCCCCTATCCCTATCCCCTATTCCCCATCAATGCCTACTTTTGAACAATCGATCCAAATTAAAGCAAGTGCCACGGTAGTAGATAAATGCGTAACTGACTTAACAATAATGCAGCGATGGCTCAATCCGTTGCTCAAGTGCGAACCGCTAGGCGAATGGAAAACTAGCGTAGGTAGTAAAAGTAAATTTATCATTCAAATTCCGGTTGTCAAACCGACATTAAAAAATGTGGTAGTAGTGCGAGAACCGGGCTTAATTGTCTGGAGTTTCGATGGCTTTTTTAAAGGTAGAGATCGGTGGGAATGTCAGCCAACCGATCGCGGTACGATGCTGATAAATCGATTTGAATTTAATATTCCCGATCGGATAGTTGCTTGGGGATTCGATCGATTTGCAGCTAAATGGACGAAAGAAGATATGGCGGCTCAGTTACGCCGTTTAAAGCTCGTAGCAGAAGAGATTCATCAAAGTCTCGACGGTTGAATATGGTTAATTATTCGCCGATCGATTGTAAGAATTGGAGTGAAGAAGCATCCATTTTACCGAAATGAATCGCCCCAGCAACGTTCCAATTTTCTAAAGATTTTACCAACCAGGGTACGCCTTTACATTGAGAAGCTTCATAATGATTGAATAAAATCGACAACCGACTTTCTAATAGCGGTTTGACTTTTTGACAAATTAAGACAATTTTGAGTAACAACCCAGTAGTAAATACCGAGCCGAGGTTGCTAATCATATCCATAAAGACAAAATGTTGGGGATTGCTCGGACTTTCGACAACTAAATGATTGAGTACGTGGGTACAAGTTCTGAGTAATGCAATCTCGTCGAGCCGCTGATAATCGCGATCGGGTGAGATACTATAGATCGTTTTATAGAGTCGATCGTTGAAACTCCGTTTGCCGTAACTAAGGTCTACACCAGAGACGATATAATCATAAAGATCGCCTTTAAATGTTTTGACGATCGGCTGCATTTGTAGATGTGAAACAAATCCGCGCGATAAATCTTGATAGCTAGCATTGCCTTCAGCTTTACCTGCAAATTGACCGAATGCCATCCCCAATTCTTTGGTAGATAATAAAGTAGGATTTTCAACAGCAGGTAGATTATCAGCAGCATCTCGACCTAATTGGGCTTTAATCCGCGATCGTCTGACTTGATAGGTAAGGTAATGAGACAGATTTGTCTCTTGTTGGCTCCGTAAATCGCGTTGAACGCGTTTAATGGTTTCGACGTTTTCTTGAGTGCGTTCTTCTGATACTAGTGTATGTGCGTAGAGGTAAGGATAGCGAGTAATTAAAGTGCCTAATGGTTGCTCTGCAATCGTATTTTTGCGAGCTGTATTACCATTAAGTACGGTATTCAAACGTTTGAGTTTGATATAATCTTCGCTTTGCAAAAATATTTGCAGTAATTGGCGCAACCGCCGCACGACTCGCGAATAAGTCATCCGCACATCATTGAGATTAGAGAGCATTTCAACTAACCCAGCAACCGGAGCGTGTCCGGCTGGTTGCATTTGCCAGTAATTGACGAGAATATAACAACAACGGTTGATTACTAACGGAAAATTCTGCTCGGCAGTTTTTTCAAACGCCAATGTTTCGATCGTCGTCCAAATTCGAGTATCGACATAGCTAACACCCTCGATAAATAAACTCCGAAATCTTTCTAGTACCCGTGCGGGCTTTTCGGTTTTGACGATATGTAAAAAGTGCTCGTAGACAATTTGCTCGACACCACTACCAATTTTTTTCCCAACTGCAAACATAATTTTATCTCCATTGCTATTTCTAATAAATAATTACAGCAAGCCACTTTTCAAAGCGAGACTGCATCGATAAGTAGCATCTGCCTTATGAAATCGAAATAGAGATCCTGGGTGGGAGAGTATGAACTGCAATAATGAACATGGAAGTAAAATTCGGGGTGAAAGGGGGTTTTATCGAGTCTTGTCCCCCATCGTATCTGGAGATCTGGCCAGATGTTGTGAGATCGATCGCTCCTAGCATACCCACTTTTCGATCGAAGTCTGTCATCGTTGGCAAAATTCCGCTAAATGTCGGTACCGATCGGTGATAATTTAAGCTGATGAAGAACCAAAAGTGCGTGTAATGGCTCAAGTGGAATTAAATACCATCCAACTCGGTAATAACGGTCATCCTCTGATTATGCTCCACGGTTGGGGGCAGAATCTCCAATCCCTGCAACCGATGGGAGAATTGCTGGCAACCCGATCGAACATTCATATTATCGATCTACCTGGCTTTGGGAAATCTCCACCACCGCCAGCAGATTGGGATACTACGCAGTATGCCGATCGCATTTACCAGTATTTAGAAGCAAAAGGGATCGAATCTGCCGATATGTTAGGACATTCCTTTGGGGGAAGAGTCTCAATTCGTCTCGCACACCAGTATCCACACAAAGTTCGATCGATTACACTCATTAATTCTGGTGGCTTACAACGCCAGCGTACTACCCAGCAAGCTCTTCGCAGTCAGTGGGTCCGCACGATGCGGAACGCTTTTAAAGTCTCACCCATGTATCGCGACGAGTTGTTAACTTGGCACAGTCAAAAATACGGTTCCCGCGACTATCTCAATGCAGGCGCAATGCGAGGGACGATGGTAAAAACAGTCAGTGAAGATCTCACCGAACTTGCCAAGCAGATTCCGGCTCCAGTTTTACTATTATGGGGTGAAGCCGATACCGAAACTCCTGTCGAAATGGGACACCGCTATCACAGTCTCTTTCCCAATTCCGAATTAATTACCATTCCCCATCGCGATCATTTCATGTTTCAAGCCGAAGGCTCTCACTTGTGCGCTTATTATGTGGAAAATTTTTTAACACGGTTCTCTAGTCCCGTATTAGCATCATGATATTTATCTCCTTATTTATGATTGTCCCGATTCTCGCGATCGTTTTAATCATCTTATTAAATTCTAAATCTGACTAGAGCACGATCGATCGTTTGGGTAGATAGTAGGGTGGGTACTGCCCACCATAAGGGTTTCAGACAGATAGCCGTGGGGTGGGCGGGTTTGAATGACATCTCTAGTACGAACGGAATCGATCTCATAAACCCGCCCCTACAGATCCTTGTCGCTATCACATTTCCCATGCTTACTACCATTTGTCTCGCCCTTATCAGTGCTGCTACGATTTTGTTCTTCACCCGTCGGGGATTGAGATATTTACGTTACTTCCAGCAGGAAGAATACAACGGTACGCGGTTTAAAGATTGGTTTATTGAAAAACGCACCTTCGATACTAAAGGTACCTGCGTCGCCCTGCTAGCAGCCGCATTAAGCAAATTTGCGACAGGTGGGGATATGGTAACTTGCCTGGTAATTTGTTTACTAGCCGCAGCCGCACTGGTATTTATTGGATTTCAAGAAGAAGATCCGCGCAAGGTGGGAAAAATTAAGCTCAATATGACCGATCGAGCGACGGCGATTTATAATCTAGCTCTCGGCTTAAATGCGATCGCCACACTCCTGATTATTATTGCTACCTATTTTTTAGGAGCTGGCGACAGTATCGCCACTTATTGGCTAGTTGCAGTAGGTTTAATTCAAACCTCACCAATCTGGATCGTTATTGCTAATACCATTTTATGGCCGAACGAATTCAAAAAACAACAGGCATTTCTCCAAGAAGCTAAAGACATCCTCGCTGAGTATCAGCCCTACACGATCGGGATTACCGGGAGTTATGGTAAAACCAGTACTAAAGCTATCTTAGGCGGCATTTTAGAAGCGATCGAGCCGACATTTTGGACACCCGGCAGTATCAATACCGAGATGGGTATCACCCGCCAAATTCGCGAAAATCTCAAACCCCAACAACAAATCGCGATCGTCGAAATGGGAGCTTATCAAATTGGATCGATCGCTAAATTGTGCCGTTTTACGCCCCCGAATGCCGGATTGGTTACCGCTGTTGGCGTAATGCACCTCGAACGATTTGGCGGTGCCGATAATATCTATAAAGCTAAATGTGAACTCGCCCAAGCTATCCCCGCCGATGGCTTACTCGTCTGCAATGGCGATAATCCTGGCGCACGCCAAATGGCAGCAGAATATCCTAAAGCTACCACTCTTCTCTATGGCTTAGAGCCAGAAATCGGTCATCTCGACTGCTGGATGTCGGATATTGATGCCAAAATGGCCGGGACGACTTTTATCATTCATTGGCAAGGCAAGGAATATCCTGGGTTTACCAAACTCTTAGGAGTTCCCATGCTCTCTAACCTCGTCGGCGCATTTACAATGGCTTGCGCCCTCGGTAAAGATCCCGATTATGTCATTGCGGCAATTCATAACGTCGAACCTGCCAACAATCGCCTCAACCTTCGCAAAAATGGCGATGGTTTTATTCTCGATGATTCTTACAACTCTAACCCGATCGGCTTTGCCTCAGCTCTAGATGTCCTGGAAGTTCTCGAAGGCGGACGTAAAATTTTAATGACCCCAGGCATGGTAGAACTCGGCGATATTCAAGCCGCTGAGAACCGTCAGGTGGCTCTTAAAGCTGCCGCGATCTGCGATTTGGCGATTGTAGTCGGAAACACTAATAAAGAAGCCCTTAAAGCCGGATTACTCGAAGGTGGTTTAGCTGCCGATAAATTAATGGAATTTCCCGATCGCGATGCTGCACTGGCTTACCTAACTAGTCCCGAACATCGTCAAGCCAAAGACATGATTTTAATCGAAAACGACCTACCCGATCTGTATGAATCGATCGCAAAGTTTTAAAATGTTTAAATAACGTCAGTTCGGAATAAGTTTATGCACTCATTAGCAACCAAACCATTCTTACTAGATATTCACAGTATCACCCTGCGGGTTACCCACGCAGAATTCGAGAAACTCTGCCAAGATAATCCAGAACTACGACTAGAATTAACTGCTAATGGAGAATTGATAACAATGGTACCAGTCGCGCTAGAAAGTTCAGAGCAGAATGGAGATTTGTTTGGGGAGGTGTGGGCTTGGAATCGTCAAACCGGATTGGGTAGAGCTTTTGACTCATCTGGTGGCTTTACATTGCCTAATGGCGCAGTCAGATCCCCTGATGTCACCTGGGTTGGGAAACCAAAAGCCGATGAAATTATCCGTGGGGTGACTTTTCCCAATCTAGTTCCCGATTTTGTCATTGAGCTACGATCTAAAAGTGACAGTCTCAAAACTCTACGCGAAAAGATGGAGGAGTATCGATCGAATGGGGTACGCTTGGGGTGGCTGATTAATCCCCAAAAGCAACAGGTAGAGATCTATCGGTTGGGGCAGGAAGTAGAAATCTTGGTATCGCCTACTACTCTAAACGGGGAAAATGTTTTGCCCGGTTTGACGATCGATCTCAGTTCGATTTTTTCATCGTAAACCGATCGGATCTAGTTTAGTTCGATCGCATCAACATTCACACATCACCATCATAATGTCCACCGATCGACACTTACCAATTTACCTCGATCGACATGCAACAACGCCAGTCAATCCGCGCGTACTCGCGGCGATGTTGCCGTATTTTACCGAACATTTTGGCAACCCGACTAGTACCACCCATCAATACGGTTGGGCGGCGGAAGCAGCAGTCACGGGAGCTAGAAAAACGATCTCAGCGGCGATTGGTGCGAGTGCGTCAGAAATTGTGTTTACTAGCGGTGCGACAGAAGCAAATAATCTCGCGCTTAAAGGTATCGCCGAATCATATATTGCTAAAGGACAACACATAATTACCCTCAAAACCGAGCATAATGCGGTTCTAGATCCTTGTGAGTATCTAGCATCTTTAGGATTTACGGTTACTTATTTACCAGTCGAAGCCGACGGTTTAATCGATTTGAATGCGCTCGAAGAGGCCATCCGTCCCGATACAATTTTAGTGTCGATTATGGCAGCTAATAACGAGATTGGCGTTTTGCAACCATTAGCAGAAATTGGTAAGTTGTGTCAAACAAATGGCGTTTTATTTCATACCGATGCGGCACAAGCGATTGGGCAAATTCCCTTAGATGTTAACTTATTAAATATCGATCTAATGTCCATGACCGCGCACAAAGTCTATGGGCCAAAAGGCATCGGCGCACTTTACGTCCGACGGCGCGATCCGCGCGTCAAATTATCGCCCCAATTGCATGGTGGCGGTCACGAACGGGGAATGCGATCGGGTACATTATACACGCCCCAAATTGTCGGTTTCGCCAAAGCTGTCGAAATCGCGCTGATTGAAATGGATGCCGAAACAGCAAGATTGACCGAACTAAGAACGCGATTGTGGTCGCAATTAAGTCAGCTCGATGGCATCTATCTCAACGGTCATCCCACCCAAAGATTGCCAGGAAACCTAAATATCAGCGTGGCGGGAGTCGATGGTAATGCCCTCTTACTAGGCTTGCGCCCGATTGTCGCCCTCTCATCGGGAGCGGCTTGTAGTTCTGCCAAAATTGCCCCTTCTCACGTCTTGCAGGCACTAGGTAGATCCGATGCGCTGGCTTATGCAGCACTTAGGTTTGGAATTGGGCATAATAATACAGTAGAGCAAATCGAGCGAGTGGCGACAGCCACAATCGAGACGATTCAAAGTTTACGGAAGTTAGCTTTGAGATCGTGACATTTGCAGGTATAATCGAAGATAACCAAGAGCGATCGCCCTCAAGAAGAATAAGCCAAGCAAATCTTCCCAACATTTTCCGGTAATCCAAACTGGATGCGATCGTGTACTTGACAAAATTTTCGTGGGTTCTGGACATACCGCCATCCTTACAGCTAACTACATCAGTGCAATGGATTTAGTGAGAATTGGAGGATCGCTCCAGTTCGTCCTAGTTTAGGCAGCTAAAGATAAGATGCTACGAGTTTAGGTCGATCGCCAAAGCAATTTGCTGGATTTATCTGCCCGATATTTACGAACTTACTCGTAACCAATGTTCGGGCAAGCGCGATCCGACAGATGCTACGTCCCATGCTACTCGATTCGATCGACTGCACTGACCGAGCCAACCGATTGTCGATCGGGAGCCATACATCTTAATTCCAAGTGTTGGTGCAACTTGGCACCCAGCGACACCGAACAGATGCCAACCATTTAGCTCCCGATGAGATCTACCAGCCGATTGGTAGTGTCTTCGATTTCGTAGGCGTTGGGGAAGAGAAGGGCAGTCTCTTTTACCCTAGCATCGCACTTGCTGTCAGCTCGACCTAACTCAACAATCGAGTAGTTAGCTACTCGGACAAATTCAAATAAATTACGTTACATCATACCAGCACCGATCGGCACCTATCGATTCTAGGCGACCGGGGATGCTGCTAATTTTCGAGGAAAATGAATGCCAAAGCAAATAATTATTGCGGAGCAACACCGCATTGGTGCCGTATTTGGGGAAGACCAAATTCAAGAACTGGTAGTAGCGACCGGACAACATCAGGTCAGTGATATCTATCTTGGCATTGTCGAAAATGTATTACAAGGGATCGACGCTGCGTTTGTCAACATTGGCGATCCGTCGCGAAATGGATTCATCCACGTTACCGATTTAGGCCCGCTCAGGCTCAGACGCAGTGCCGGATCGATTACCGAATTGCTCGCACCACAGCAAAAAGTGTTGGTGCAAATCATGAAAGAACCAACCGGGAATAAAGGCCCCCGCTTGACTGGTAACGTCAGCCTTCCCGGTCGGTATGTCGTCTTAATTCCCTTTGGTAAAGGTGTAAATCTTTCCCGCCGGATTCGCTCCGAAGGCGAACGGAATCGGCTCAGAGCACTAGCTGTGCTTGCCAAACCCGAAGGGATGGGATTACTCGTCCGCACCGAAGCTGAAGACACTACAGAAGAGGCAATTCTCGAAGATCTCGAACAACTCCGCAAGCAGTGGGAGAGCGTCCAGCAAGATGCTAATTCCACTCGCGCGCCAGCTTTACTCAATCGCGATGATGACTTTATTCAAAGAGTCTTGCGCGACATGTATTCGCAAGAAGTCAACCGGATCGTCATCGACTCAGACCAAGGTCTCAAACGTGTCAAACAGACTCTGGCTGGCTGGAATGACGGTCAATTACCCGCAGGTGTGGTTGTAGATCGACATCGCGAACGCCAACCAATTTTAGAATATTTCCGCGTCAATTCAGCAATTAGGGAAGCATTAAAGCCGAGAGTAGATCTACCATCTGGCGGTTATATCATCATCGAACCGACCGAAGCATTAACGGTGATCGATGTCAATTCTGGTTCCTTTACTCGATCGAATACTTCCCGCGAAACCGTATTGTGGACGAACTGCGAAGCCGCAACCGAAATCGCCCGTCAGATGCGACTGCGAAACATTGCTGGGGTAATTATTATCGACTTTATCGATATGGATTACCGCAAAGATCAATTGCAAGTGCTGGAACATTTTAATAAACAACTCCGCGTCGATAAAGCTAGACCCCAAATCGCCCAGCTTTCGGAATTAGGCTTAGTCGAATTGACCCGCAAACGCCAAGGTCAAAACATTTATGAGTTATTTGGAGCCACATGTACGACATGCGGCGGATTGGGACATTTAGCCCACGTTCCTGGTGAAGCTGTCTACGGTGCCGATGGCGAAGCAGTGCCGATTTCCCTCGTTTCTAGCGCACCACAACGCGAATCTCGAACGCGGGTTGGAAGCGTCGCTGGGAGAGGATTGCATCGCACCCCGCGCCGGAACGAGCGCACCTTGCCCGATTTGCGCCCACCAATTGCTGAAGGGTGGGATAGCTTCACGCCAGAGAGTCCCGAAGCCGAAGATGACTTCAACCTCGTCGATCATCCCAGCTATCAGCAGCAGAATGGAGCCAGCAAAAAACGCCGTCGCCGCGTCGGTAGAACCGATCGCGAGGAAGTAGTCCGGAACGTTCCACGTCCGACACCCAATAACGATGCTCCAAAGGAAAGGCTCTACCAACGAGATCGGCCGCCAACGGCTAATGGTAATGCGATCGCTAGAGGTGTCAACCCCAATCCCCGCAACGGTTCGCCCTCATTGACAGAAGATCGCACGCGCGCCTCTTTAGTTAGTAGTAAATTTGCACCGCCAGAACTTGAAGCTTACGTCCCAGAACCAATCGAGCCGGATGTCACTGAAGATACCACCCCAGACACCGCAGAACAAGAACGCGAACGTCCCGGCAAACCGCAACGGCTCAAACCGACTCGCCCGACGATCGAACCACCAGAAATAGTGCATGTCGAAATGTCGGATCTAGAGAAAGAAACTTACGCCTGGATGGGGATTTCACCATTGGTAAAGTTGGGGCGGGAGTTGAATAATCCGAAAACAGCGATTGTAAATATCGTACCACCAGGAAGTTTACCCCCCGAACCAATCGTTCCTGAGCCAATTGCCGGATTAGTTAACGATGATGTCGCACCTGATTTTGAATCGACTGAATTGACTGTCGCATTCATCTCTGATGATTTAGCCGTAATCGATCTTGAAGAGAAATCACCTGTGGCTGAAGTCGAAGCAGTGGTGGAAGCGATCGAGATCCCAGCATTATCTACCCCGCTCGATGAGACGGTAGAGATCGAAACGACTCATCCAGTCGAAGATTTACCCGAACATCGGCGACGCAAACGTCGATCGTCAGCAACAGTAGATTAATTTAAAGCAGGCGATCGAATGTACGCTCGATCGCCTGCTTTGTTAATAAAATATTATTTATCGATCTAAGTGACTAATTACGAATTAAGCCAGAAAGAAGATATGATTGCTGGTGTCGATGAAGTCGGGCGCGGAGCATTATTTGGCATCGTCGTAGCCGCTGCCGTTATCTTACCAAAAACAGCCGCGATCGATTGTCAAAACTTGGGTATTAAAGATAGTAAAAAACTCTCAGCTCGATCGCGAGAACTACTCGTACCGCAAATTCACCAAATCGCAATCGCTCATAATATCGGGGTAGCTAGCGTTGCCGAAATCGACGAATTAAATATTCTTCAGGCAACGCTTTTAGCCATGCATCGCGCAATAACTGGATTGTCAGTTTTGCCAGAATTATGTTTGGTAGATGGGAATAAACCGATTCCAAATCTCGATATTCCTCAGCAAACTTTAGTTAAAGGTGAAGACCTGTCGATCTCGATTGCGGCTGCGAGTATTTTAGCTAAAGTTTGGCGCGATCGGATAATTTCCGAACTGGCAAATCTTTATCCCGACTATCATCTCGCCAAAAACAAGGGTTATGGCACCGCCGCTCATCTGCTGGCGATCGAAAAATACGGCATCACCCCCGAACATCGTCAATCGTTTAGCCCCTGTAAAATTGGCTATGCTCGATCGCCTAATCTATCAACCCATCGGTTCGCCATTTAAAATACTGGGGGTATGGGTTGGGATGCGATCGGTTGTAGCTTGAATTGCCGTATTTGCCCACGTAATATAATCTGCTAATAATTGATGCATCAATCTTTGCTCGAAGGCGATTAAAATACTTTTGAGCAAACTATTGCCTGCCGATTCGACGATCGATTTGGGCATAAAGCTTAATGGTAGTGGGAGATCTACTTGGACTTCAAGATCTGCACGCCCTTCGAGATAAGTTTGTCCCTGCTTTTGACAAGGCGATAATTTGCCCATCAGAGATAGACTGAACCGTCGATCGACATAATCGATACCGCGAATTTCACATTTGGTAGAAGCAATCCTCACCGTACCATCTGCATCATTCCACACGCGTAAATAAACAGTCGGCTGAAGATCGAAACTAAAAAAACTCAGCGTTCGCATCGTCAGACAAAACTCCTCATCGCTTACTTGACGGATGCGATTGGCATCGACGAGAGATCGCACCAAACGGTGGGGCTGGCGGAGATAGTGCTGAATGGGGATGGAGTGTTTGGGTACGGCAATCTCCACCGATCGATCTGCTGTGAATTTAACGATTTGCATATATATAAATCGGGAATTTGACTATTATCGCTACGATCTGAAAATTAGTAATTGTCAACTATTAATAGCCAGTAAATTGAATGAAGATCGAGGATCCAAATGCATAGCGAAAAAATACGATTTAATCGATCGATTGACAGTCACGATAAAATGTACTCACTTAGAAGTTTATCGCATTGACGATCTAGATTTCTAGCTAAAATTAAAAGATTCAGTATTTTGTCGAGTTAGTGTCAAAATTCTGGTAGAGCTTTATGACTTTAAAGATCGCTCATTTAGGACCGACAGGTACTTACGCTGAAGCAGCCGCAATAGCTTATGCCCAGGCGGAACTTGCTAGCACCGAAATTTGCTTGCAGCCTTACACAACCATCGCCCAAACGCTTGCCGCCGTCGCCAGTGGCGAAGTTACACTAGCGATCGTCCCAGTCGAGAACTCGATCGAAGGTGGTGTGACGATGACAGCCGACACGATCTGGCAACTAGCCGCACCGCTCCAGATTCAACAAGCGATCGTGTTACCGATCCATCATGCTTTAATTTCGGTGGCTACCGATCTGGCTCAGATCGAAACGGTATATTCCCATCCGCAAGCTCTGAGCCAGTGCCAAGATTGGTTGCAACAACATTTACCCCAAGCCGCGCGGATTGCCAATAATTCTACCACCGCAGCTCTAGCAACACTCGCTGCCAATCCGCAAGCCGCAGCAATCTCTTCAGTCCGAGCGGCGAACTTATACGAGCTGCCAGTGTTAGAGCAGCCGATTAACGATCGTCCCGATAACCAAACCAAATTTTGGGCGATTAGCTTGCAACCGACACTAGCCGGAAACTGTACCTCAGTAGCATTTAGCTTGCGATCGAATACTCCCGGCGGCTTGATGAGAGCGTTGGGATTTTTTGCCAATCGGGGTTTAAATTTAAGTCGGATCGAATCTCGCCCTAGTAAACGTTCGCTCGGTGATTATTTATTCTTTATCGATATCGAAACCGATGTGCATAACTGCCGCGAACTCAAGTCGGCTCTGGCCGATTTGGATGTTTATGCCGAAACCGTCAAAAATTTTGGTAGCTATTACACCAATAACGCAAGTTGTTAGCATAAGTGTAATGTGTGAGATCTAAAGTAATAAATTGGGCATATTTAATTAGAGAGGTTCAGAGCCTCTGGTTTCTTAGGAAAAAAATATGCAAACTACCTTCTCAACCAATCTGTTGCAAACTGCGATCGCCTCTGGAATCGCTTTGGCTAGTTCTATTTTAGGATTTAGTTTTACAGATATCGCGCCTGCTCATGCTGCAACCTTAAATTATGCTGGCACTACGAATCCTGATGGGCCGACATTTCAAGCAATTACCGCATTCGAGCCTACTACGTTTAGTGTATTTCACTTTAGAGTAAGTACGACCGATCGCTATGATTTTAGCAGTACATCGACAGGCTGGCAAAATGCCATCTCTCTGTACCGGAATGTTTTCAATCCTAGTAATAATTTTACTAATCTCATAAATTCATCTACTCAAAATCCCGATGCCTCTGGCGTATCGACTTCGACCTTTTTCGTACCGTCTCTCGCTGCTGGTGTTGATTACTTTTTGGTAACTAGTGGTTTAAGAAGTAGCGATTTCGGTAATTTTAATAACACGATTTCTGGTGCAGGTGATATTTTACCTTCGACTACTACCGCAGTCCCCGAACCATTCACAATCTTCGGCACGTTAATCGGCGGTACAGCAGCTTTAAGGATGAGAAAGAAGTTAGCTGTCAGTAAAGCGTAAATCGAGTATCGATGTCACGATCGAAAATCCCCGCAAGTAAAATCCCCTCCTCGGTGGGGTGCCCGTTCGCTAAGCGTCTCTAAGAGAAGGGCGGGGTGGGTTACACCTTCGCTGAAACCGATCGACTCCGAATTTAAACATCCTCGATCGAACTATACATTTGCTGCCTGCCATTTTAGGGGTGGAAATAGTTGGAAGATGGTTTGTGGGTGGCGGAGATCTACCCACCCCACCCTACGGGCACCCCTCCAGGGAGGGGATTTTTTGGAGGATTTAAAAAGCCCTGCTAGTGTTGAACTAGCAGGGCTTTTTAGATGACTAAAATATTAGTCCGGTCGCAATTATGCAGGAGCAAACTGAGGTTTTTCGGGTACCACTGTGTACTCAGCTACGATTTGACGGAACTCTTCACCGTCGATGGTTTCTTTCTCGATTAAGATATCTACCAAGCGATCGATTACCGAACGATTTTCGCGAACGATTTTGAGTGTTTCTTTGTGGCAACCATCGACGATTTCGCGAACTTGTTGGTCGATTTGAGCTGCTACTTCATCGGAGTACTCAGAACGCGCACCCCAGTTACCACCCAAGAAGACTTCACCAGACTGACTTTCGAGTGACATCGGGCCGAGTTTGGACATCCCAAACCGGGTGACCATTTGGCGTGCCATCGAGGTTACTTGCTGTAAATCTCCACCAGCACCAGTGGTTACTTCGGAGTCGCCAAAGATAATTTCTTCAGCAGCACGTCCGCCTAAAGCACCACAGATCCGAGCGCGAAGTTGGCTCCGCGAAATCAGAGATTGATCTTCAGCAGGTGTGAACCAAGTCAAACCAGCCGCTTGTCCGCGTGGAATTAATGTTACTTTTTGAAGCGGATCGTGAGCGGGAATGAGGGTTGCGATGATTGCGTGTCCGACTTCATGGTAAGCAATCAGGCGTTTGCTCTTACCATCGACTAATGGCGTACCTTCCATCCCAGCCACGACACGATCGACGGCATCGTCGATTTCGAGGTTAGAAATGGCATCTTTACGACGACGGGCGGTAAGAATTGCTGCTTCGTTGAGCAAGTTGGCTAAGTCAGCACCACTAAATCCAGGCGTACGACGCGCGATCGCATCTAATGAAACATCTTCGCCTAATTTCTTATTCCGAGCGTGAACGTTGAGGATTTCAACTCGTCCGGCAACATCAGGTGGATCTACCTGTACTTGGCGATCGAAACGACCGGGACGCAGGAGAGCCGAGTCTAACACGTCAGGACGGTTGGTAGCTGCGATAATGATGATTCCGGTGTTACCTTCAAAACCATCCATCTCAGTGAGCATTTGGTTGAGGGTCTGTTCGCGTTCGTCGTTACCACCACCGATACCTGCGCCACGTTGGCGACCCACTGCATCGATTTCATCGATAAAGATGATGCAAGGTGCGTTTTCTTTAGCTTTTTTGAATAAGTCGCGGACGCGAGATGCACCCACACCAACGAACATTTCCACAAATTCCGAACCAGAGATACTAAAAAATGGTACCCCAGCTTCACCTGCGATCGCTTTAGCTAGCAGGGTTTTACCAGTACCGGGAGGGCCGACTAGCAATACACCTTTAGGAATCTTCGCACCAACGGCTGTAAAGCGTTCTGGCTGTTTGAGAAAAGTTACAACTTCTTGCAATTCTTCTTTAGCTTCGGCAATTCCCGCTACATCATCAAACATCACCCCAGTTTTGGCATCCATCTGGAATTTAGCTTTGGATTTACCAAAGTTCATCGCTTGACCGGGACCACCAGGCATATTATTAGAACGGCGGAACAGTAAGAACAAACCACCGATTAATAGTGCGGGGAAGACTAAGTTACCGAGGAAACCCCAGACTGCACCATCGTTACGGATGGGGTGACTGTCAAAGGAGATATTAGAATCTCTGAGTTTGGCAATCAGTTCTGGCGAATTGGTTGGTAAATCAACGCGGAGGCGTTGCATCCGGTTTTCGAGATCTGGATCGATGGCTTCGACGATCGCAGTTCTACCACCATCATAGAGATCTACGGCTTTAACTCGATTGGCATCGAGATACTCTAAGAATCTGCCGTAGGTCATCCGAGTACTCGCTGTATTTTTACCAACTTCCGCCGTGACGGGTGTAAATGCCCCTTGCCAGACGAAAAAGCCGATGACGAGGACGGGAATCGTCCACAGTACTGCTAGTTTCCACGAAAACTTCATAAAATTGTTTGCCTTTTGGGATGAGTTTAGGAGTTAGGATCGCTGTCCTGAGCTGGTCTGAAGGTGAAAAGATGGCGTTTGTTTGGGGCTGTTACAGATCTTCTGACTGCCCGACTCGACCGATCTTCTGGTTCGCAGTTTTGAGTTAATTCAGTTTTTTATAGAAAGTTTAAAAATTTCTGAAAACATATCTTAACTAAATTTAACGTAATTCTCAGATTTGGGGAAGGGGGGGAGAGGGCTGTGGGGAGTGTGGGGAGTGTGGGGAGTGTGGGGAGATTGTTGCAAGCTAAAGGTTACAGGTAATTCTACTGCTATGAATTTAAGTGATTTTTACAGGATAAATTCACCTGTGGCGATTTTGATGACTCGACCGCCGATGCTGACAGGGCACAAATCGGGTGTATGGTCGGCGCGGAGGTAGAGTAAAGAAGATCTGCCCATTTCCATACCTTGTTCGACGGTAATGTTGACATTGGGACTGCCACAATACTGGTGCTTGGCGAGATACGCCGCCAGACAGCCATTGGCACTACCTGTCGCGGGATCTTCGGGAATTCCGAAGCATTCGGTGAAGACACGAACGTGTAGCTGACGTTGTGGATCGACGGTTTCGGGACAGAAGATGAGAATCGCTTGTGCTGGTAAATCGGCAACGACTCGTGCGTATAGCTCCAGATTTAATTTGGCTGTACCGACCGCCGCCAGAGTTTTCAGGGGGATAATTATAAATGGTAACCCAGTCGAGACAGGCTCGATCGGGTAGCCCGAATCGATATCGGTCGGATTTACGCCAATGACATCGGCAAAGATTTCCTCTGCCAAGGAATCGTAGAATTTTGGCTGCTGTTGGTGCATCCATAGAATATCTAGATTGCCATCAACATAATTAAGATCGACAGGAATTTGACCGACTTGGTAATTGAGATTGACTCGTTCGACTTGCTGCTTGAGGATCTGCTGTTGGATGGCAAATGCCGTTCCAAGCGTCGGATGTCCGGCGAATGGTAATTCGGTCATCGGGGTAAAAATGCGGGTATTGTAGCCGCCATTGACTGGCTCTGTATCGGTCACAAAGGTAGTCTCAGAGAAATTAATCTCCCGCGCGATCTGCTGCATCTGAAGATCCGTTAAGTTCTCCGCACCCCAACAAACAGCCAGTTGATTGCCCGTATATTTCCCCGTCGCAAACACATCTAGAATTACGAAAGGAATATTAGTCATCTTTGTTTAAAGTCGTATTCCTTTCATCTTCTCTCAGTTTAACAACCGATCGAGGTCTAAATTTTCTCCCATCTCTCTTGAAAAGGTGCTTCACTTGCGGCGTTTTTATATCTCCTGTCGGAGAGGCTCCGCCAACGGGGGTTCCCCCCGAATAAGAAAACGACAAGACAGGGGGAACCAAGCGAGCTTTGTGGGGGAAGCTTACCCCACAAAGCTCGCGCCCAAGAACGCACTTTTCGCTCCCAGCTCCCATCGGCTAGCGATCGAAGCCGTTGGCGATAGCCTGCCGTAGGCACACTACCCATCTTTTGCCCCGATCGTTACAAACTATTACGAGTTTACTCAGAAACTAGCGATAATGCTGGAAAATGTTTGCGGAAGGTATCTAAATCACAGAAAACTTATATATGATATAAGTGACTGTAATCGACCTCAGACGACATAGCTCGTAATCGATCGATGTCAAGTCTGGTTAAAAATTATTTTGGAGTAAACCCATAATGAGTATCGTCACCAAAGCGATCGTCAACGCAGATGCTGAAGCTCGCTACCTGAGTCCAGGCGAATTAGACCGGATCAAAAACTTCGTCACTTCTGGCGAACGCCGCCTCCGCATCGCTCAAACATTAACTGACTCTCGCGAGCGTCTAGTTAAAGGTGCTGGCGACAAATTGTTCCAACAACGCCCCGACGTGGTTTCGCCCGGCGGTAACGCTTACGGCGAAGAAATGACTGCAACTTGCTTGCGCGACTTAGACTACTATCTCCGCCTCATCACCTACGGTGTAGTTGCTGGTGATGTTACCCCGATCGAAGAAATCGGTGTAGTTGGCGTACGCGAAATGTACAGATCTTTAGGTACTCCTATCGATGCCGTTGCTGGTGGCGTTCGGGCGATGAAAGATGCTGCTGCTTCGATGATGTCTGGCGAAGACGCTGCTGAAGCTGGTGCTTACTTCGACTACCTCATCGGTGCGATGAGCTAGTTCGAGACTAGTTTAACAGCGATCGATCGGTTATATTTTCGGAACATCAGCAACTAGAGACTAGATAAGGAATTTAGGATAATGCAAGACGCAATTACTTCTGTCATCAATTCATCTGACGTTCAAGGTAAATACTTGGACTCCTCCGCTTTAGATAAACTTAAAGCCTACTTCGGTACTGGCGAACTTCGCGTTCGTGCGGCTGGTACGATTTCTGCTAACGCAGCAACCATCGTTAAAGAAGCAGTAGCAAAATCCTTGTTATACTCGGACATCACTCGTCCCGGTGGTAACATGTACACCACTCGTCGTTATGCTGCTTGCATCCGCGACTTGGACTACTACCTCCGTTATGCTACCTATGCAATGCTAGCTGGCGACCCTTCCATCTTGGACGAGCGCGTACTTAACGGTTTGAAAGAAACTTACAACTCCTTAGGAGTACCTGTAGCTGCTACCGTTCAAGCCATCCAAGCCATCAAAGAAGTAACTGCTAGTTTAGTAGGTGCTGATGCTGGTAAAGAAATGGGCGTTTACTTAGACTACATCTGTTCTGGCTTGAGCTAGTCAACGGGTTAAATAACCTGTAGATAATGCAGATGAAGCAATCTAGTCTGAGAAGTCCGATGTAAATGTTAGATCTTCAACAGCTTATCCATACTAAATGAGATGAGTTTTGACGACCTAAGATTGGCATTTGACTCTCAGACTTTGACGTTTTTAAGCACTAAAACTTTGCTATCGATGCGGGTAATCAACCCCAATGCGTGCGAGTTAGTATACTTTATCCAAAATATAAGAATCGGAGTACAGTTATTATGCGGATGTTCAAAGTTACCGCCTGCGTTCCCAGTCAATCTCGGATTCGGACTCAGCGCGAACTGCAAAATACTTTTTTCACTAAATTAGTCCCTTACGATAGTTGGTTCCGCGAACAACAACGAATTATGAAAATGGGCGGTAAAATTATTAAAGTAGAATTAGCTACTGGCAAACAAGGTGCCAATACTGGCTTACTTTAAGTAATACTTAAAATAGCCAAATTTATAAGCGATCGCGCTAAGTAGATACATCGTCTGACGATCGCCGTCTATTGTCTAAATTTAACATAATTTAGATGTTATGAATATTTAGATCGCTCTACTACAGCCAATACAAGAGGTCAGCGATGACCTCTTTTGTTGTTTAGTTTGCTGCCTAAAACCTCAGCGGTTAGAAACCGCTGCTCATAGTGCAAAGTCCGCCTACGCGGACTAAGATATTCAGTCCGCGTAGGCGGGCTTTGCATCATTAGCCACGATTTGCGGCTCGCGCTCGTCGGGTTCCCCGACGGTTTAGCGAGACAAGACAAATCGTAGGCGTTCTAAGGTAGCAACTTAGGTTAGATCTAGCGATCTAAACACCTAATTCGGAAACTACTTGAGCGATCGCATTTTTCTGTTCTTCATCATAACCCCAGCGAGACAAAAATTCACTGTAAGTGCCAGTTCCCGTCTGAATTGTCGCGACTAAATCCCGACACATTTCTTGAATCTGCGGGAGATTTAATTGGTGGATAATATTAGTCGTGCGGGTGGCGACAGTCGCTGAAGCTGCCATCATGTCGCTATCGTTACGCCGCTGATGGTAGAGTTTTTGGGCGGTAGACATGGCAATATTTTTAACGAGTAAATCGGCGGCGATATCGGGATTTGCTTGTAGAGCGGCAATAATTTCCGATCGAGGTTCGTCGCAAATTGGATCTGCGCCTGTGAGATATGTGACAAAAAAGCCCCTCGCACCATTAGCTGTCTGCACCAGTGCAGCTACAAAATCTTGAATTTGGCTAGATATTAACTCATTTTTTTTAAGCTGCATCAAAAATGTTTGTGTCAGTTCGATGGCTTCGTCGAATTTTACCTGATCCGGAACGGTTAGAGTAGAAGACATGGGTATTTTACAAAAAGGAATTGCTACAGCCATTCTAACCAACACAGCCATCCAGAGTGCTGAAATCGAAGTTGTGAAGATTCGATCTTTGGCACCGATCGGCTAGTGCCGATGTCATAATTTATTGTCAGTCATAATCGTTGGCGGAGCCGCTGGCAAAAAAGAATCGACCTGTAGAGCCGATCTGTCAAAATGTATATCGTGGCGAAAATAGTAATGAATTCAAATCCAATTCCCGATCCCCACCGCAAAAAAATCGGTAGTTGGATCTTAGCTGGGACAGTTTCATTCGGGGCGTTATTATGTTTGGTAGGAATTGCGATTTTTCTGACTTCCTGCGGTGCAGATTTGCCCAGTGAAGCGAGTAGTCGGGTTTTTAATAAACTCTCGATCGAATATATCGGCGAATATCAAGTCCCCGACAACTTACAATTCAAGAAAACCACCGTGGGCGGTTTATCGGGGTTGACGTACGATCGACAGCGTAACCGATTTTATGCAGTTTCCGACGATCGTGGCGATCTCTCCCCAGCTAGATTTTACACGCTCAAACTCGATTTAGATACTAAAAATCCCGATCGAGTCAAATTTAATAAAGTCGATATCTTAGATGTGACGCTACTCAAAAATGCTAGTGGGGAAACTTATGCCAAAGGGACAACCGACACCGAAGCCATCGCTCTGACACCGCAATCTTCGGTAATTATCTCTAGCGAAGGAGATCGGGGTAAAAATATTCCGCCGTTTATTAGCGAATTCGACTTAAAAACGGGCAAAGTCAAACAAGCTTTACCGATACCCCAACGTTATCTGCCCGATACAGAAGGCAAGCGCGGCATTCAAAATAACCTAGCTTTTGAAGGCATCACCCTCAGCCCCACGGGCACCCTCCCAGCAAGTGGAGAACCGTTGCGACTATTTGCGGCGACTGAATCTGCCCTCATGCAAGATAAAGAAGTCTCAAAAGTAGGTGAAAATGGCAAGATTCCCGGTGCTAAAAATCGGTGGTTGCATTATCTAATTAGCGACAGAGCAGAATTCGTCAGCGAACACCTCTATCAGCTCGATTCACCCCCATTAGGAGCAGTCGAGCATGGATTGTCCGAAATTCAATCGATCGATACTAGCGGTCATTTTCTCACACTCGAACGTTCTTTTGGCTTGACGGGTTTCCGCGTGAAACTATTTCAGACTAGTATGGCAGGTGCCACTGATACTACTAAAATTGCCAGCTTTAAAGGCAGCACCAACATTCAAGCCATTAAAAAAGAATTAGCTTTCGATCTCAAGACATTGGATATTTACATTGATAATCTTGAAGGCATGACACTGGGTTCGCGACTCCCCGATGGTAGTCAAACACTGTTATTAGTCAGCGATAATAATTTTACCAATCGTCAAATTACGCAGTTTCTACTGTTTAAATTCAAGCAGGGATAATAGGTCTATTTTGGACTAGCGGAATGTAAGTTTAAAACCCCTGTAGGTATGAGCTACAGGGGTTAATCTATAGGATAGAGTAATTCTTACTCAACACCCTCAATCCGGTCTTCCACCTCCTGATAGAGGTCGCGCAACATATCCAAATTCTCCTCGCTAGTCTCCCAATAACCGCGTCCATTAACTTCAAGCAGCGTTGAAACAATCTTACGGAACGAATTGGGATTGAGATCCATCAACCGTTTACACATGTCCTTATCCTTGATGAATGTGTCATTGGTTTCCTCATACACCCAATTATCCACCGCTCCGGCTGTGGCACTCCAACCGCTGGTATTGACCAATCGTTTCGAGAGTTCGCGCACGCCTTCATAGCCGTGGGAGAGCATTCCCTCATACCATTTGGGGTTGAGTAACTTGGTGCGGGCATCTAAGCGGACAGTCTCGGAGAGGCTGCGAACTTGAGCGTTGGCTGTCGTGGTGTCGGCGATGAAGGAAGAGGGCATTTTGCCATCATCCCGCAGTTTGGCGACGATTTTGGTAGGGTCTGAGTCGTAGTAGTGGGATACGTCGGTCAGACTGATTTCTGAGGAATCGAGGTTTTGGAAGGTGACTTCGGCGGTTTTGAGGGTGGTTTCAAAGATCTCGCGAGCGTTATCCATCACACCAGGATTATCGGAGTTGAAGGCGAAGGATTTGCGTCCGAGGTACATTTCCTGAAGTTCGGCTTCGTTATCCCAGGTGCTATTTTCAATGGCGAGGTTGACGTTAGAACTATAGGAACCGGATGCGTTGGAGAAGACGCGGGTGGCGGCTTGACGCAGGTTGATTCCCATTTCTTCGGCTTGAACTAATGCGTGTTTGCGGATGAAGTTCATTTCGAGGGGTTCATCGGCTTCGGCGGCCATTTTCACGGCTTGGTCGAGCAGATTCATCTGGTTGATGAATAGGTCGCGGAAGACACCGGAACAGTTGATGACGACATCGATGCGGGGACGACCGAGTTCTTCGAGCGGGAGGAGAATCAGTTTGTTAACTCGTCCTAATGCGTCGGGGACGGGTTTGACACCGACCATCCACATGATTTGGGCGAGGGATTCACCGTAGGTTTTGATGTTGTCTGTACCCCAGAGGACGCAAGCGATCGTTTCGGGATATTTACCATTATTTTCCCGCATTTGGCGATCGAGCAGTCGATCCACCACAACCTTCGCAGATTTAACTGCGGCTTCGGTGGGGATGGATTGAGGATCTAGGGCGTGCATGTTCTTACCTGTGGGTAAGACATCGGGGTTGCGAATCGGGTCGCCTCCTGGCCCTGGGAGGATGTATTCACCGCCTAATCCTTGAAGGAGTGCGCCGAGTTCGTTGTCGGCGCAGACTTGGGTGAGGCAGAATTCCAGGTAGTCGAATTGGGTTTTGATTTCTTCGAGGTTAACATTTTTGTAACCGGAGGCGTGGAGGGATTCTACCCAGGCTGCTTTTTTACCCTTGTTGAATATGTTCAACTTCGCCATGAAGGAGACGCGTCCTTCTTCGTTGATTTGGGATTTAACCATTGCAGCGACAGCTTCGCGGACGGCGAGGGTCATATCTTGCAATAGTTGGACATCTTCGAGGATACCGCGATCGTTACTCTGATAGATTTGCTCTAAATTACGTCCGATACTTTCAGCGATGATGCGGGGTAATCCTTTAATGCCTTCTTCTTCACGATCGAGTGATGCTATATTTACTAGCGTGGCGATGGCTTCTTCGGCTGTGGGTGGTTTACCGACTACGTGTAAGCCGCAGGGGAGTAAGCGCGATTCGATTTCCATCAGGCGACGATAGACAGCACCGACGATATTATCGCGTTGCTCGATTTCCATCGTTCCTGCATCCATATCTGGTAGTTCGACATCTTTATCGAGGTTGCAAATCCGCGCTTTGTCCATAATCGTGTTGACGATTTGCACGCCGCGTCCGCTATCGCGGAGGGACTGATAAGAGCCGACGAGTTCGCCCAATTCTTGCAAACCGCGATATAGTCCAGCGTTTTCCGCTGGGGGAGTCAGGTAGGAAATAGTTTCGGCGTAGGAACGGCGTTTGGCAATCGTCGCTTCGCTAGGATTGTTCGCCGCGTAGTAGTAAAGGTTGGGAATATTGCCGATCAAACTATCGGGGAAGCAGTCGTTCGACATCCCCATTTGTTTTCCAGGCATAAATTCCAGCGAACCGTGGGTACCGAAGTGGAGGACGGCATCGGCTTCCCAGACTTTTTCGAGGTAAGTGTAGTAAGCCGCAAAACCGTGGTGGGGGCTGGCAGAACGAGAGAATAACAACCGCATTGGGTCGCCTTCATAACCGAAGGTAGGCTGGACACCGATGAAGATATTGCCGAAATGTTTGCCGTAAATAACCAGATTTTGACCGTCGCTATTGAGATTACCTGGTGGTGGCCCCCAGCTTTCGTGAAGTTTCTCAGAATAGGGCGTGAGTGCTTCATATTCGGGTACCGACATCCGGTAAGCCACATTCAATTCGGGGCTATTATATTGTGCTTGTGCGTCGTGAATCACTTCTTCGAGCAGTGCCTTCGGCGATGCGGGGATGTCTCGGACATCGTAGCCATTATCCCGCATGGATTTGAGGACTTCATAAATCGAGCCAAATACGTCTAAATATGCCGCCGTACCGACGTTGCCTTTATCCGGGGGGAAACTGAAGACGGTAATTGCGACCTTCTTGGTAATTTTTGGCTTGCGGCGAAGGTTTGCCCACTTCATCGCGCGTCCGGCAATTGCTTCAATCCGATCTTGCAATGCGATTGCGCGTCCGGTCGATCCATCGCGACCTGATAGAATGATAGGCTCGATCGCTCCATCTAACTCAGGGATGGCAATCTGTAACGCGACCTGAATTGGGTGTAAGCCTAAATCGCTCTCTTCCCACTCTTCGGTAGTTTGGAACACCAAAGGTAACGCTACCATGTAGGGACGATTCAACCGTTTTAGTACGTCAATTGCCTTGGGGTGATCCTGTCGCGCTGGGCCACCAACGAGGGCAAATCCAGTCAGGGATACTACTGCATCGACGATCGCGTTGTTTTTGTCGATCGGGTCGAAGAAGAAGGCTTCCAGAGGCTTGGAGAAATCTAGACCGCTGGCAAACATCGGGATCACCCGTGCGCCCATCGCTTCAAATTCTTGAAGCATGGCTACATAATGCGCCGCATCTCCCGTGACGATGTGCGTGCGCTGCAACACCAACCCGATACAGGGAGCCAGCGGATCTTTATGGTCGTCAGAAATATCGCGGCGGCTATTGTACCAATTCAGATATTCTTTAATGTCCTCAAACATCTGGGGAGCCATTGGGTGCCAAATGCCCATATCGGGGAAAGTGACGGGGTCTTGATATTTGATTTCGCCTGTGGAAGTTGCCGAATTGAGCGTATCATCTTCTTTTAAGACATATCGATCGGCCAACATCAACAAGAAGTTTTCTAGGTTCTCAGGCGTACCGCCCAACCAATACTGAAAACTCAACATAAAGTTGCGCGCATCTTGCGCTTTTTCCATTGGCAAGTACTTGAGAATATTCGGTAAAGTATTCAATAACTTGAGCATTCCATCTTGGAAGCTACCCGCGCCAGCATTAGCTTTGCGCTTCTTCATGAACTCGCCGATCGCACTTTTAGATTGACCCAATTGCGCTAGCGAGAAGCTACCCATTTTGCTCAACCGCATCACCGCAGGCATCGACGGAAACACTACCGCGACATCTAAATTATCCCGATAGGGAGCGACAGCAGCGACGACTTTTTCGGCTAAATCTTCAATAAAAATCAGTGAAGCGATGAAGATATTTGCAGTCTGAATCTCGCGCTGCAATCCAGCATAATTCTCAGGATCGCGGAGTTCTTCTAAGAGATAGCCACTAATTTCGATCGCGACTTTAGGGTTGTGGTCGTTAATGGCATTCACAGCAGCCGAGATGGCACTCTGGTACTGTGGCTCTAAGACGACATAGACCACCTTTAATAACTGTCTGCCCCGCACATCGTCGGGAGTTATATGTCTAATGGTGGACTTGACGTTGGTGAACATGCGGTGTTGCTCCTACAGGATAAAGATCGGGTGAAGTTTCGGGCAAGTAGCTAGGACGAGCTGTAGAGATGATGGTGAGTTAAACAGCAGTGTTTACATTTGTAACGTTAACTGCGGATTATCTACTCAGTTTTTGCTCTTCATTTATTTCTAGCAGAAAATCTATAACAGGTGGTGCTTTCTGACTTTATCCGACACAATTTGCAAAGAAAAACTTTACATTTGTTCGCTATTTAAGGACGAACTCCTGGGAGTTTTCTCAACTTATTGATACAAATCTTGACATAGAGCATTTATACTGAGCATAAACCCACACCAAATAAAAAGTTATGGCGGCTGAATTTAAGCACATTATGTTGATGGTCAAAAGTATCCCCACATCGCTGAAGTTTTACAGCGAAGGGTTGGGGCTGCCAGTCAAAATGTCTAGCCCCGGCTGGGCTGAGTTAGATGCCAATGGTACGACGATCGCGCTACATGCAGCCGAGTCGAATGCCGATAGTGGCTCTTCACCAATTTTAAGCTTTCACGTCGATGATATTCAAAGTGCGATCGCGACCTTAGAGCAATTAGGCGCAAGCCTCGAAGGTCGCGTCCGCGAACCATCTTTTGGCAAGGTTGCCGCCATCCGCACTCCTGATGGTCATTTGGTCAGCTTGCTACAACCAACGGCGAAGACTGCTGACTAGTCTTACTCACATCTGATGTTTTAGGGGTGGGCAAATTATAGATCTATGTCTCGATCCGATAATTTTTGCTCACCATTCCCACACATACAGCAATCCTATTTTATTTGTGAGAATTGAGATCTAGATATTTTGAACCGCAGAGGCGCAGAGGGCACAGAGAAGAAAGAAAGAGAGAAAGATATTCTCACAAATAAAATAGGACTGCTATAGGTGGGTACTGAATGACCGAGTATTCTAGCTATTCGTAAGTTATAATTCAATTAGTCTCGATGCTCTAAACCAGAGGCTACGCCAACGAACTTAAACAGCCCGATGACTTACCTTACCATCGCTTTACCAGAAGCAGCTAAAGCCTATATAGATCGACAGATATCTAGCGGTCACTATGGTACTGCGGATGAATTTCTCACAGCTTTAATCGAACGAGAGCAAGAGCGTCAAGCCAAGCAGAAAGTTAATGCGATGCTGAGATCTACACTCCAAAAAGATCGCACCGTCGAAGCTACCGATGAGTGGTGGGAACAGCAACGTCAAGATCTCAAAGATCGACTTCCGCCTCAAATATGAATCGACGCATTTTAGTCTACGAGGATGCCACTCTCGACATTCAAGAGCATTTTGATTATCTGGCTCAAAATAACAGAGATCGTGCTTTCGAGTTTTTCGATGCCGCACGTAAAACGTTTGCAGCCTTGGCGCGAATGCCTGGAATGGGCAATCTTTATGAAAGTGAAGAAGAGGATCTTGTCAACATTCGCAAATGGGCTGTCCAAGGCTTCAAAAAATATCTCATCTTTTATCGTTATGATGACGATATTGTCGAAATTCTCCGCATTATTCATGCAAGCAGAGATTTTGCCCCACTTCTAAAAGATTTATAAATATTGACTCAATCGATAACTTTTTCACCCTAGGATTGCTTTTTGCTTAATATGTTAGAGCAATAAACCTGTTAGTAGCACCGCATGTTCTCGATCGATTAAACCATAACTTTGAATTAATATTCCAAACTTGCCCAATCCCATCGGATCGATTAATTGATGGAGGTTTTGACGGCGGCGCAGTAGCGATCGAACATCCCGATCCTCATTACTAGAAATTGCCGCAATCCGATCGCCTAAACCTAATGCCATTAGAAACAGCCCTTGTTGGATGAATCCGACTGTTTTTAAGCCTAATAATTCACCTTGCTTTTGAAGGGCTGTAAAATCGACATGTGCGGTGATATCTTGGTTGCCGATATTGATGTATGGGTCGTTATGATAGGCGTGTCGATAGTAACATTGTAATGTACCTTGCGATCGCATTGGGTTGTAATAGCGATCGGCTGTATAGCCATAATCGATCGAGATAATATAGCCGCGCTGTAACTTTTTAAAAACCTGTTCTTGCCATGCTAAGGCTGCTAAATTTACTTCGGTGCGATATCCATCTGGATATTTGCCATTAAGTAAGTTAATTTGATTCAGTTGCCAGTATTCATGCAGCTTCTCTGTAGATATTTTATCGATCTTTTCTGAAAGCTGGTGATTATCTCGATCGCAAATAACATAAACCTCTTGAAGTCGATCTTCTTTTACAACGACTTGATGTACTGGAAAAGCATCGATCAGTTCGTTTGATAAAAAGCAACCAACGATCGATCGATCGGGTATTTCTGTCCAATTACACCAGCGCACGGGTAAATCTTTTAGTTGCTGTTGTTGGGCGATTTGCATTGCCGGAGCGACTTCGATAATTACATATTCGATCGATTGAAAAAAGTTGGGATATATTTTACGCGAATACTCAAGAATTTGGCTTGCTAATAATCCCGTTCCAGCACCCATTTCTACAATCTGAAAGGTTTGAGGTGCGTCCAAAATTTGCCAAATTTGATATAGTTGAATTGCTAACATTTCCCCAAAATCAGCTGCTAAATGGGGCGATGTTAAAAAGTCACCGCGTTCGCTAATGCGTTGGGCACTGGTGGCATAATAACCCTGGTGGGGATGATACAATACTAATTCCATATACTCAGCAAAAGTAATCTGCCGATCTGAAGATCGATCGATTCGATCGACGATAATTGCCATTAATTCTAAATTATTATCCATTTATAGCAATCCTAAATGATTTCTTCAATTACTAGTACTATCAAATTTTTATTTTTTAACCGCAGAGACGCAGCGATTTGTGCTCGTCGGGTTCCCCGACGGTTTAACAAATCAAGACAGAGGGCGCAGAGAGCGGAAAAGAAAGATAGTGGTTTCTCATTTAGGCTTGCTACCAGTAGGCTTCCTCTGTACCTTTTACTAATCATACCTAAATAATGGAACTTCATCGGACGACGGGAAACTGGCGGTTGGGATTGGGATTATCTTTAATTACAGTAATTTTATGGGGTTTGGTACCAGTTGCACTAGCCGTTGTGTTAAAAAAGTTAGATGTTTATACAATTAATTGGTTCCGATTTATTACTGCTTTTATTTTACTGGGTGGGTATCTGTTTAAACAAAACAATTTACCTAAGTTGTCTCAATTAAGATCTGTACCTCTCTATTTATTTGCGATCGCAATTCTGGGTTTAGTCGGAAATTATATTTTCTTTGTGATGGGATTGAAAGCCACTTCGCCATCTCATGCGGAAGTTTTAATTCAATTAGCAGGCGTATTTTTGAGTTTGGGTGGGTTGGTAATTTTTAAAGAACGTTACACTCGCTATCAGTGGCTGGGAGTTGGGATTCTTTTAGCTGGATTTATCGGGTTCTTTTACGAACAGTTAAAGACGATGGCGACACAGAGCGACCGATATATTAGTGGGAGTATTATGTTAATTGTTGCTGGTGTCAGTTGGGCGATTTATGCCTTAATTCAAAAGCAATTATTGACTAAGTTAGCATCTACACATATTATGTGGGTAATTTATGGTGTTTGCACGCTTGTTTTTGGGACGATGGCAAAACCACAAACATTAATCGAACTTAATTCGATCGAGTGGATGGCGTTAATTTTTTGTGGGTTAAATACTGTTGTCGCATACGGAGCTTTTGCCGAATCGCTTCAACATTGGGAAGCCTCGCGAGTGAGCGCAATCTTGGCTTTAGCTCCAATTTTTACGATCGTGTCGATGGAAATAACGGCTTATATCGCACCCAACTTAGTCTCCCCCGAACATATTACAGCACTAGGATTATTCGGCGCGCTCCTCGTCGTCACTGGCTCGATTTCGATCTCGCTCGGTAAAGGAGTAAGAAGTGAGGAGTAAGAAAAATCCCCTCCCTGGAGGCTACGGTGTATAGACAAGTCGGCTAGACTTCGTTTTGAGGTGAAAATCCCCTAACCCCCTTTCCAAGGGGGCTTTCAAGTCCCCTTGGAAAGGGGGATTTAGGGGGATTCCCACCAATTTCGCTTCTAACTAGAGATGTGTATACAGGGTAGCCCTGGAGGGGTGCCCGTAGGGCTACTGGTCGGGTCACCCGCCCAGTGGGGTGGGTAGATCTTCGCTAAAACCTAAAGCCTAATCCCTATGCCTCTTCCTCAATATCAATTTCTGCTTTCACTCGCTTAGAAAAAAGTTTAGTTGCATCCCAAGGATAAGAGGTAAAATTGGGAAGAATTTCTTGTGCGAAAGCTTCGGCAGCTTTAGAACGATAGCGATTGGGATTAACGATTACCGAAAGAATGCGATCGATCGTTACACCGTCGATATATGCTCTATGTAGAGTACCATTTTCGATCTCGCGTTCGATCGCAGATGAAGACACAAACGCGGCACCTAAGCCTGCTTGAACGGCATTTTTAATGGCTTCGATCGAATTTAGTTCCATTTCAATTTTCAGACGATTGGGATCGATGCCGCATCTAGTTAAGACTCGATCGATTACTTTCCGAATTGTCGATTGAGAGTCTAATGAAATAAACTGGAGTTTGTAGAGATCTTCTTTGGGAATGCTCTTCAACCCTGCAAAACTATGCGTAGTCGGTAGAATTAGCGCGAATTCATCTTCAGCATAGGGCAGAATATCTAGAGATTCTTGTAATTCGGCGGGAACCTCACCGCCAATAATTGCTAAATCTACTTGTCCGTTGGCTACGCTCCACGCCGTCCGCCGAGTAGAATGGACGTGTAACTGCACCGAAACATCGGGATATTTTTGACGAAATACTCCAATCATGCGCGGGAGTAGATAAGTACCTGTCGTCTGAGACGCGCCGACAATAAGGGTACCACCTTGCAGATTTTGCAAATCTTCGATGGCGCGACAAGTTTCTTGACAGAGAGTGATGATTTTTTCGCCATAACTGAGCAGTAAATGTCCGGCTTCAGTTAGTTGTGCGCGTCTCCCACCGCGATCGAATAACGGCACATCTAATTGACGTTCGAGATTTTGAACCTGTAAACTGACCGCAGGTTGAGATACATATAAGCTATCAGCAGCACGTTTAAAACTTCCCTCTGCGGCAATTGCCTTGAGAATCCGTAGCTGATCCAGGGTGAAAGGCAGGTCAGACATAGCAATGAACGTGTAAGATTAGTGGCGATAGACTATCGACTCTCATTGACAGTACCATATCCGGTTAGTACTTAGTTCTCGATCGAGACAATTCGGGACTAAAGTGCCGCGATACTAGCAATTGACTCACGACAATATTTGCTAGCCTTGTTGCCGTAAAAATGGAATTAGCGACCCGTTAATTTCAGCATACCAGTGTTCTTGAGGATAATGTGCCGCAGTGGGTAAAGTGACTAGTTCGCCACGTTTTAAAGATTTTGTGAAGGTTTCGATTGGAGCTAGATCGAGCCAAGGGTCGTTAATACCCCATAATATTTGAATCGGGAGATCTAATTTAGGGAGTCCCGTGCTAATTTCTGCTAAAGATTCCGCCAGGCGCAGATTGCGGAGCGTCGCCAGTAAAGATCGACCCGGTGCAGAACTTTTGAGGTATGGTTTGCGATAGAGTTCTAGATAATTATCTTCAATTACCGATTTACAGCCAGCTTCTAACGTCCGCTCGACGGAAAGCGGATCTTGAGTCAGCATTTCTCCCGCTACTGGTAAGCTTAACTGTTTTAACGTCCAAGGTAATTTGACTCCAGTTGTCAGCGGTGCATTCAAAATCGCTAACTTGTCAACTCGATTGGGATAACGGAGCGCGTATTGAATGCCTACGGTACCTAGAAAGCCCTGGACGACTAGCGAAACTCGATCGAGACTTAAACCATCCATCATTTCCGCAAACGCCGTAATAAAGGCATCTGGAGTATATGCAAAGTCTCGCTTCTCTGGCTTGCTAGAATTCCCAAACCCAATCCAATCTGGTGCGATGGTTCTAATGCCCTGCTCGGCTAGGGATGGCATTAATCCCGTCCAAGTTAAACTCTGAGCAGGTAATCCATGCAGCAAAATTACCGTTTGCGGATTTTCTCCGCCGACAGGTGCCAGTTCGCCATAAAACCACTCTAGAGTGCCGACTTTAAGCGAATTCTTAGTTATTTTAGCCACAGTAAGATTTTAGATAGAACTCATTCTCAGTCTAGTCTGTGACTGCGATCGGTGGATAGGGAATAGGGAATAGGGAATAGTGGCTGATGAGTTGGCGACTTGTCTTGCTTTAAGCCGATCGCATTTTTTTGAATACAAAGTAGCCGAGCAATCCGATTAGCCCAAATAAGACTACTTTGGAAACGGGAGCGATGTAATCTTCGATCGAAGCATAATTTTCGCCTAGCAAAAACCCCGCCAGAGTTAACGCAAATGTCCAAATCAGAGTGCCGATCGTCGAGTAAATGGTAAAACTGACAAATGGCATGTTATTCATCCCCGCAGGTAGTGAAATTAACGTGCGAATCCCCGGTACCATCCGACCAAAAAAAACCGCCTTCGAGCCATGCTTGTTAAACCAATCATTGACTCGATCGACATCTTTAGCAGTAACTCTTATCCATTTGCCATAGCGTTCCGTCCAAGTCTGCAACCGCTGATAATTTGCCAGCTTTCCTAGATAGTACCAGGCATAGGTGCCAGCCATCGTGCCCACAGTCCCAGCAAAGACGGCAATCCCAAAGTTCATTTTACCTTGAGCTACCGTAAATCCGGCTAATGGCATAATTAGCTCAGAGGGAATCGGCGGAAATAAATTTTCTAAAAACATTAGTAGTCCAATGCCCCAGTAGCCCAAACTACTCATTAAACCGATAACCCACTCTGCCATTGTCTCAATTACTCCAGATTCTTTACAAATATTTTAACAAATCGGCATTTTTAGAGTGGGAAAGAATTAAAGTGGCAATCGATCGATATCTTGGGTATTACCGATGACAACTAGCATATCGCCTGCAACGAGCTTGCGATCGGGTTTAGGATTGATATCAAAATTTTGAGATTGTCCGACGGCTAGTACATTCAATCCGTAGTCACTCCGCAGCCGCAATTCCAAAATAGTTCTGCCATGAAAAGATTCTGGCACCTTCATTTCCACGACACTATGCAGCGGATCGAGATCGAACCGATCTAAAATTCCGGGTCTGGTGAGCGTCTGGGCGAGGGCGCAACCTGCCTCATATTCAGGCAATACTACTCGATCGGCACCAACTTTTTGCAGCAGCTTGGCATGAACGTCAGAAGAGGCTTTAGCAACTATGTGACCTACGTTAGCTTCTTTGAGATTCAGTGTTGTAATAATACTCTCTTGCAGATAATTACCGATCGCGACAATGACGGTATCGAACTCAAATATACCCGCCTCTTTGAGTGCGTTTGGATCGGTAGAATCTAAGACTACCGCATGAGCGACCAGTCCAGCCGCAGAAATATCGGATACTCTTTTTTCATCGACATCCGTACCGAGGACTTCATATCCAGCTTTATGCAACGTTTCACACAAAGCGCGCCCGAATCTACCCAATCCAATCACGGCAAATTGACTGGTTTTATTGGGTCTCTTGTTGCGAAAAAAGCTGAAAGCAGGCGTATCGGTTGAATTTGACATAGTTTGTTTGGGGAGTGTAGGGGGGGATGGGGGGACGGGGGGACGGGGGGACTGGGGGACTGGGGGACGGGGGGAGAACAGGATGCTTGCGTCCAAAGTTCACTATCCACTATTCACTAAAACCTAAAACCTATCCAACTAACAGGGATTCTTCTGGATAGCGAATGGCACTGGCTTTAGGGTCGCCGATGAGTGCGGAAATTAGCAGTAAAATGCCGACTCGCCCGATGTACATGGTGGCGACTAAGACTAATTTACTAAATGTAGTCAACCCAGCGGTAATTCCGGTCGAGAGTCCAACTGTCGCAAATGCCGAAACTACTTCAAACAGGATATTAATAAAGTTTAGCTTTGGTTCGGCAAGGGAAATCGCGATTGTCGCGACTACAACTGTCATCACCGAGCCAAAGGTGACAGCAATCGCTTTGAGTAGCAGCGAATTGGGTACCTGACGACGATAGATCACCACGGATTCTTTGCCTTGGAGGATGGCATAGGTACAGCTTGCCAGTACGCGTGCGGTGGTGGTTTTGATGCCGCCCGCCGTTCCGCCAGGGCTACCACCAATCAGCATGAGCGCGATGGTGACAAATAACCCTGCCGTTGTCATTTTAGAAATATCGATCGTATTGAAACCAGCAGTCCGACTGGTGACTGCCTGAAACCAGGCTCCCAAAAGTTGCTCTGACAGAGGCATTGGAGCTAGTGTAGCGGGGTTGTGAATTTCGATTGCCCAAATTGCCAGCGTCCCGCCGATGAGTAGAAAGAGCGTCGTACTTACCGCCACCTGAAAGTTGAGCGTTCGTGACGTTTTCATAATTTGGCGCGTCATTTTTTCTCTGATTATCAGGTAAAATTCCAAAATTACCTCATAGCCAATCCCGCCAAAAATAATCAGTCCGGTAATTACCGCATTTACCAAGAAGGAAGCACGATAGCCGACTAAGTTATCCGAGAATAAGCCAAATCCGGCATTATTCCACGCACTAACGCTATGAAAGAGGGAAAACCACAGTCCTTTCGGCCATCCTACATCAGGGACGAATACCAGTAGCAGTAAAAATGCTCCCGTTAGCTCAAAAATCAGCGTCGTCGCAATAATCGACTTGAGCACCTGACTACTACCTTGAAGTGCCTGACGATCGAGCGACTGTTGAATGGCAACTTTGTCTTTTAATCCAAAGCGACGACCTAGTAATAATAGTAAAAAAGTAGTAACTGTCATGTAACCCAAACCACCAATCTGAATCAGCATCATCACGACGAACTGTCCGACTCGTGAAAAATAGGTGGCAGTATCGACAACGACGTGTCCGGTAACGCAGACTGCGGAAGTTGAAGTAAACAAAGCGACAATAGGGTCATTCCAATTGCCACTGGTGCCCGAAAATGGCATTGTCAGCAATAGTGCGCCGATCGAAATTACGACCGCAAAACCCAGGCAAATAGTCCTAGAAACCGTCATTTTGATCTTGTGCTTTAGAGTGTATGGACGAACATCAACCGGAATTGCCACTGAGGTGATGGAGCATCGAGAACCAACTTGAGGCTATTTCTGGCTTCATTGCAGGATACCACTTTCATGCGACGATCGTGCCGACATTGGCACGAGGATAATTCAGGAACCCAATATCTAACAACAGTCTCTTAGTGCTGAATTAAGTCTACACTAGAACGATCGCGATCGCGAAAATGAGCTTCAAGAATGCGAATTAATTCCGGTCTATCTAATAACTCATAAGCTTTTTTCATTAACTCGAAAGCTTCAGCCGATCGATCTGCACCGTTCCAATACCATAATTCTTGCCCCAATTTCAACATTGAGATTACTTCTGTGCGATCGACATCAAGATCGCCTGTAAATTCAACAAGATCGAGATCGTTATTCAAGAGTAAACTTAATACGTCACTTGGATAAAGAGCAATATCGGCTAGATCGATCGGATCTTCACAATCTCGTTGTTAGACGATAAATTCGTGCAGCCAAAACAGGGAGTCTGGAAAATTGACTCCATATATTTCTTCGAGCTTGGCTTGATTTTGTGCTTTCGATCGACTCATATATGCTGATGCTTACTTAAAATATATTTGAGAGATGAGAACATCGTCTGCTACTCCCTTCCCGCCAGAAGAATATAGAT
>NZ_JANPLS010000339.1:0-9325 GCF_031422475.1 Chamaesiphon sp. VAR_48_metabat_403 | reverse complement strand
TGGCGTAGCCTCTTCTAAGGAACTTAGCTGAAACTGGCTCAGAGCAAGGATCTGTAAATTGGGTTGAAGCATGAAATTAGGGCGTGCCCAAACAAAGTTTCTTTCACCCTTTAGACGACATTTATGTCGGCTCAGATGCTCCTATGGAGAAACGGAACGAAAATCGGGCGAAAATTTGTAGTGTGTTCCCACTGGCAAGGGGTTGATTGTTGCGGACATTAGAGTGTCAACATCCTTAACCTCTAACTTAAATTTGGGAGCAATTGCGATGAACGGTCAGATTTCTTGGACTAATGAATCTGAGGCAAAACTCAAGGAGATTCCCTTTTTCGTACGTCCGATGGCGCGCAAAAAGATTGAAAGTTTTGCCCAAGAACGCGGCACTAACGTGGTGACGATCGACATCTATAATTTAGCCAAGCAGCAATATCGCCAGAAAGTTTAATAACTCACATCTTGCATCAAAACATAGCTACTAGTGGATAGTGGATAGTACTTATTCCTTTCCCGCTCAAAGACTATAGATTAGCTTTTTCCTTATGCCCTCTGCGTTCTCTGTCTTGATTTGTTGTCTTGTCGTTTTTTTATTGGGGGGGAACCCCCGAATAAAAACGCCGCTAAACCGTCGGGGAACAGAGGCGTGCACAAATCGCTGCGCCTCTGCGGTTAAAAAAAGATCTGATAAAAGAATTATCTATACTCTTCTGGCGGGAAGGGAGTAGCAATGAGTCTTGAGGCTATTTTTATCGGTTGTTCTGTACTGATGGTGTCACGATTTTTGGCGATTTTCGTTCCGAAAGGCTACGCCAACGCATTACCGATCTGGGTACTGCTGCAATAATTATTTCAATGCTGCCATTGGCGATCTGTTCTAAGATCGATCTTGAATTCCCCTGCACCAATGACCGATCGTTATGCGTTTACATTTGAGTACATGGACGGAAGTTGAAGATTATCTCCAGCAATCTACTGGCATAATTATCCCGATCGGTTCGACCGAACAACATGGGCCGACAGGTGCGATCGGGACTGATGCTATTTGTGCCGAAGCTATCGCCCAAGCTGTGGGTAACGCTACTAACTCATTAGTCGCACCGACGATTAATGTGGGGATGGCACTACATCATACAGGCTTCCCCGGTACGATTAGTTTGCGTCCGAGTACCCTAATTTTAGTCATCCGCGATTATCTTACCTGCTTGGCACGATCCGGATTTACCAAATTCTTTTTTATCAATGGGCATGGTGGGAATATTGCGACGCTCAAAGCAGCTTATTCCGAGACATACGCGCATCTGGCAGACTTAAATATTCCCAATATCGATCGAATTGAATGTCAGACGGCAAACTGGTTTATGTGCGGTAGCGTCTATCGTCTGGCTAAAGAATTGTATGGCGATCGTGAGGGTTCTCATGCTACACCGTCAGAAGTGGCTCTGACTCAATATCTCTACCCCGAAACCATCAAATCTACGCCATTAGATCCCAACATTCTATCTTCAGAACGTAAAATTCTCGGTGCGGCAGATTTTCGCCGTCGCTATCCCGATGGCAGAATGGGTTCCGATCCCAGCCTTGCCACTCCCGAACATGGCAAGCAATTTTTCGATCTAGCCGTTCAGGATCTGACTGCTGGTTATCTGGAATTTTTGGCGAGCTAGGGGAGGGGCGAAGGGGAGACTGGGAGTGTTCCTATTTTCTTTCCCCTAAAACCTAAAACCTAAAACCTACTTAATCGGTACGCCAACCGATCTCAAGAAGCCGCGTAAGCGGAGTAAAAGTAAGGTTTCTTTAAGTTTGGGACTATTGGCAGCAACATCAGCATTGCCGCGCTCGATTTGTTGCTTGGTAGTGACGACTAATTCGGCAAATTCAGCAGAAGATAATGCTTGACCATCGATCGGAGAGCGTGCTTCGGTAATAATTTCGGCTCTGAGTACTTCTTCGGGAATCTCATCATCCAGCGCAATACTAGCACGTGCGGGGAGACTGACTTGCCAAATCGTGCTAGCACATAAGAGCATTTGTGCTAATTGAATCGTAGTAGTTGGGCGCATCTAAGAAACAATGATAGTATATTTAGCTACGGTCACTATCTAGTCTACAAACATATCGCATTTACCTACTACTATTCGATCGAATTTGCATGTATCACCCCAAAGTATCACCCGTGGAGAATCGCGATCGGTCGGCAACACAGCAACGCCAACGCTCTTCGGTTCCGCAGGGTTCGGCTCCAAAATCGCGGGTAGTTGGATTTCACCCATCCGAACAACATCAGTCAGTCAGACAATTAACGCCAAATTCTGCCCCTGCATGGCTTAAATCGCTACTCACCATCCAACGGGGTTCGTTAATTATCTTTTTTACCCTATTGGGGTCGATCTCGCTCGTCTATGCCCATACGGCGCGCACTCAAGATTCATGGAAAACTCAACACAAGCAATTAAAACAGTTTCAAACTCAAGAGCAACAACAAGCTCTCATGAACGAACATCTCAAGCAACAACTTGCTGAAACAGCAGAGAAAACAAGCAGTGGTTTGGTAGCTCCCAATCCCGATCGGATCGTCTTTATCCCCAGCGAACCCCCACGCCCCACTAAATCTCTACCCACCCCACCAGAGCAAGCTAAGTCTAAGTTACCAGTCGGTTACTAAGGCTTTAGGCTTTAGGCTCTAGGCTTGGAACTGCGTTTCTCACTTCTTACTTCTTACTTCTCCACATGCCCACTGTATCTGCATTAATCCTAGCTGGCGGGCGGAGTCGGCGGATGGGTAAAGATAAAGCGACAATCGAGATCGATGGCGTGCCGATGTTGCGACGGATTTATGATGCGATCGCTGCGTGTCAAAATATCGATAGTATTTATGTCGTCACGCCTTGGGCGCACAGATATGAGGCGATCTTGCCAGTCACCTGTAATTTTATCCTCGAACGACCATCCGATCTGGGGCCGACGATTGCGCTGTCGCAAGCATTGACAGTCGTTCATTCAACATGGGTACTGACGCTAGCATGCGATCTGCCGAATTTATCAACACCCTTCATCCAAGCCGGGATCGATGCATTGCCATCAATTCCGGCTCAGAGCATGGCTTATCTTCCCAAGCATGAATATAAAGGCTGGGAACCTTTATGTGGCTTCTATCGGCAAATTTGCTGCCAATCCTTGGCTCTTTACATCGAAGCTGGCGGAAGATCGTTGCAGGGTTGGCTGAAACAGCAAGTGGTAACGGAATTAGTGGTTACCGAGCCGATGCAGTTAGTAAATTGTAATACCCCAGCAGATTTGGAATCGGTTGTTACCGATTTTCGTTCCGTTTCTCCATAGAAGAGGCTCCGCCAATGCGTTGGCGACAGCCTGCCGTTAGGCACAGCGTCTGCCTGCGCAGAAAGACTACGCCAACGAATAGCCACGAGCGGGTAATCGGTCTAAAATGGTAAGCGATCGATCTTTGTCTTGATGCCATCCATGACCTTACTACCGACTGAAGATACCCCTTTATACAATCATCCATTGCCAGAAATCGAGCAATGGCTGATTTCGATGGGTTGCGAACAAGATGATAGTGAGTTGCACTGCTGGCATGTTACCAAACCCGATTGGCGCGCCGAATTGTGTCTGGATATCGAAGAACTTACCGTCCGTTATCATGCTAGTAATACCAGTAGTGCCAGTGCCGATCCGCAAACTCCACTAACACCATCTAATCCGAGCATCTATCGCACGTTTAAATATTCTCTGAGTCGTCAAGATATTGAGAATGCCGTATTTGCGGGTCCATAATTCCGATCGGCAGCGACGTTAGAAAGTACCGACCTAGCTTAAAATTAAATTGTGCGCGATCGGTAGTGGAGACAATCGACGATCTTCAAGTCTCAGAGACAGTAGAATGAGAAAAAATCGACCCTAGCTCGTGTTATTTTCAAGTCTTAGGCTGTCTTGGTAGCTACTCCAGAGTCGTGACAGATCGGGTGCGATTGTTTACCTATCTACCAGTCATGTTTTTAGCCATCTCCCTCTCTGCCATCTGTGGGATATTTATAGGTGCGTATGTTTGCTACATTTGGTGTGAATCTTCTGCCCAAAAGCAATTGCGGCAAGTTTTAGACGCAATGGAAGCAGCTTCATCTCATGAAGATATTTCGCTCCCGTTAGTATCTCAATTACGGCGTAGAATTACACTCGCTCGACAGTACCAACAGCAAATTCAACAACAATTATTTAGTTGGCAATCTTTACTTGAAGAAGCACCGATCGGTTATATCCAACTCGATGCTGACAATCAAGTATTATGGTGCAATCAAACGGCTCGAAAGTTACTGCAAATTCATAATTGGCAACCCGGACAAGCTAGATTACTGTTAGAGTTAGTCCGCTCCTACGAACTCGATCGATCGATCTCGATCGTCAGATCGAGTCAGGTTGTCGATGAGTTAGTTTGGCAATTTCATTTCGGTTATCAAGAAGCAGCAAATTCGCGATTCTCCAAAGGAGAGGCTACTTCTCCTTATGGAGACGCTACGCGAACGACTTCGTATCGCCAAGGGCGAGGCTTCGCCAACAGTACAAGTCCGCCAACGATTTGGCTCAAAGCTAATAGTATTCCACTCGCCGATGGTGCGATTGGTATTTTTATCGAGAGCCAACAAGATCGCGTCGATATCGATACCGCACGGGAACGATGGCTCGGCGATCTCGCTCATGAAATCCGTACGCCACTGACGGCAATTCATCTGATTGCCGAAACATTACAATCTAAAGTTAGTCCCGATCTAACGCGATGGGCTAATCGAATTTTGCAAGAAACTCATCGACTGATCGATCTAATTCAACATTTTGTAGAACTGGATCGATTAGAAGCATCTTCAGCTCAATCGCTGCGATTATTAGAAGTAGATTTGGTGCAGATTATCGATGATGTTTGGCATACCCTAGAACCGATTTCCAAGCAACGAGAGATCGAAATAGTTTATAGTGGTCCTAAACAAGTAATTTTGAAGCTTGACGTAGCTCGATTTACACAGGTATTAATTAATTTATTTGATAATAGCTTAAAATATTGCCCCGATCGCGGACATATTTGGATCGATATTAAATCGTTAAAATCGGCTCGAAGTTCGATCGAGATCGATCTCTATGATGATGGAGCTGGATTTACCCAAACAGATCTCCCTTATGTTTTCGATCGATTGTATCGTGGCGATGTCTCTCGGCAACGTCAGCCGACTAGCAACGATTCGCTCGATGCTCGCACGACAGGAAGTGGTTTGGGATTGGCGATCGTCCGTCAGATTATTCTCGCACATCACGGATCGATCGTTGCCAACAATCATCCCAGTACAGGTGGAGCTTGGTTTAAAATTGTTTTACCAAGTAATTAGCTATTTTCGATTATAGTGATATTTGAGACATTAATAAGTACACTTTTATCGTTAAAATAGACCGACAGATAGGAATTTCCGATCCGACTTGCCCCGCAGCCAGATAGTATAGTTAATGGTAAATGTGACTACCTCTTATTCATTGAATGAATCCAAACCATTTAGACATCGCAGTCGTCGCCTAGAACAAGATATGCTGTTGATGGGAGCTTTGGTAGAGCAATCTTTTCGACTGGCTCATAAATCTCTATTTCAGCGCGAGATCGGCGGTGCAGAAGAGATTCCCCAAATCGATCGAAAAATCGATCGCTTTTATCATCAAATCGAACTGGAATGTGCCCAACTCATGACAATTGCCTCTCCAGTCGCCCAAGATTTACGACGCTTGAGCGCGTTTATGCAAATGGTTCGAGATTTGGAGCGGATCGGAGATTATGCTAAAGATATCGCGCAAATTTCGCTTAAATTATTTCCCTATTCAGAGCATCCCTGCATCCCCGCGATCGAGCAGATGTCTCATCATGCCAGAGCAATGTTAGAATCTAGTCTAGCCGCTATTGCTAACTTAGATGGTAGTGCTGGCCCAACTATTCACAAGCTCGATGATGATGTCGATCTTGCTTATGAAAACATTTATCAAACGCTTGCCAGTCAAACTAATATTCAAGGTTCGATCGAGCCAACTATTCTACTAGCACTAACTATTCGCCATCTCGAACGCATGGCGGATCATGCGACTAATATTGCCTATCGGGTAACTTTTATCGTCACGGGATCGAGGAACTAAGAAGTAAGCAGTTGGGAACGCTTTGCTGTGCTTCGATCTCTTTTTCCTTGAAATTTCCGCTTACCCAAATATTTCGCCTACAGCTAATCTAGTACCATTTACTAAATCCGCGCCAGATTGGGGCCGTTTGCCAGCGGGTTGAACTTCATGCAGCAGCAAGTATCCAGAGCCAGTTTGGACGATCGGTCCCAACCCTTTCGCAATTTTGACGACAGTACCTGGTACGCTAGCATTTGGATCTAGACTGGCTAATTCTGGGAGTAAATTCTGCATTTGGGGCGGTAAATCCGAGCTAAACTCATCAGATAGCGGTGCTGTCGCCAGAATTTTAAGTGGCTGCGTGCGGAAGGTAGCCACACAATTAGGATAAAACCCACGTACTAAATTGTGGATGGAAATATTCGATCGAGTCCAATCGAGCTGGTATTCTGATTTCTGAATGGGTGGTGCGGCAGTAGCGGCTGTATGTTCCTGTACGGTCGGTGTAATGCGATCGAGATCTCTAATGGTATCAACGAGCAGATTAGCACCCTCGACGGCTAATTTTGCTGCCAATCGATCGGCATTATCCCACAAACTTACAGGGGTTTCATATTTAAGCAACATTGCCCCGGTATCCATCCCCGCATCCATTAACATGGTGGTAATTCCTGTTATTTTTACCCCATCTGTCAGGCAACGTTGAATTGGTGCCGCACCTCGATAGGCAGGCAAGAGCGAACCATGTACGTTAATACAACCCAATCTGGGTAAACCGAGAATTTCTTGAGATAAAATCTGTCCGTAGGCTACCACTACAAATATATCTGCTGCGAGGTCGCGTAATGCCGCGATCGTGTCAGGATCTTTTTTAATTCGTGCGGGTTGCCAAATCGGTAATTGATGGGCAGTTGCTAGTTCTTTTACTGGCAAAGGCGTGACTTTATTCCCTCTTCCCCGAATCTTATCTGGCTGCGTTACGACACCTAATACCTCGACTCGCGGCTCGGCGAGGAGTTTGGTGAGAGTCGGAATGGCAAATTCAGGCGTACCGAAGAAGACAATCTTCATTTAGGAGATAGGGGTTGAGATGGAATGATGTTTTGCCACAAGTCGGCGGCAATCTTTGACGTTGCTGGATTGAGGTATGAAACCCTTGGTAGGGGGAATGTCTTGTCGGTTTTTTTATTCTGGGGTTCCCCCAGAATAAAACCGCCGCGGTCTTGATTTGCTAAACCGTCGGGAAACCCGACGAGCGCAAATCGCTTCATGAATTACCCCTACCAAGGGTTTTAGCGATCGCATATTCGATCGAATCATTGTATGATTCGATCGTACGACGAATGATACTTGTGTCCTTATTTTCTAATCTCTACTTAACTGCAACTTGTCGCTCTAGACTAGCTTGCAACATTGGGGTATTGCTCACCGAGTCATTAGCAATGGTGAATAGTGGATTCGAGAGAATACCAGCAAGTGAAGTCGCAATCAAAGCAGCTAGGGTAGCTACTTGGAGCGAGCGCATACCTGGTAGATTCCAATTAGTCGCTGGGTAGTTTTTGACGACATCGGACATTTCATTGGGTTCTTTGACTACCATCATTTTGACGACGCGGAGATAGTAGTAAATAGACACCACGCTGGTGACTAATGCCAGTAATACTAACCCGTAGGCACCAGCTTTCCAACCCGCCCAAAAGATGTAGATTTTACCGAAGAAACCAGCTAACGGCGGAATTCCACCCAATGACAGCAAGCAAATACTCAGCGCGAGCGTGAGGAAGGGGTCTTTTTGATATAAACCAGCATAATCGCTAATGCGATCGGTACCCGTGCGGAGCGTAAATAAAATTACGCAGGCAAAAGCACCCAAATTCATAAATAGATAGACGAATAGATAAAATACCATGCTGGCATAACCAGTTTCGGTACCAATTACCATGCCAATCATCACAAAGCCAGCTTGAGCGATCGAAGAATATCCTAGCATCCGCTTCATGCTCGTTTGTGCGAGTGCAACCACATTTCCCAATACCATGCTCAAAATTGCCAGCGCGGTAAAGACAAAATGCCACTGCTCGATTACTTGTGGGAAAGCTGTTACGAGTAAGCGAATTGCGAGTGCGAACCCCGCTGCTTTAGAACCGACAGATAGAAATGCAACTACCGGAGTCGGCGAACCTTCATATACGTCAGGAGTCCATTGGTGAAAAGGTACAGCCGAAATTTTAAACGCAATCCCCGCGATCGTAAACACTAAAGATACGACCAATCCTAATGATAGACTACCATTTGCGCCCGCAATACCCGTCGCGATCGCCGCCAATCTCGTTTCGCCGCCAGATAATCCATATAAGAGCGAAACCCCATAGAGAAATACCGCCGAACTCGATGCGCCAATTAAGAGGTATTTTAGCGCAGCTTCGTTCGATCGCGGATCGCGTTTCATGTAGCCAGTCATCAGATACGATGAGATACTCAAAGTTTCTAACGAGACAAAAATCGTCACTAATTCGGTAGCACCTGCGAGTAACATTCCTCCCAAAGTCGCCGTTAACAAAATTGTCACAAACTCAGCTAACGCAGTTCCCGTCTGCTCTACATAGCTAATCGACATCAAGATTGTCACTGCCGCCGAGAGCGCGATAATACCACGAAAGACAATACTGAGTGGATCGCTACTATAAGCACCAATGAATGCTACAGGATTGGGATTTTCCCATTGTAAAACCAGTGCCGCGATCGATGTGAGTAAGGTACCGACAGCAATGTAAGACAAACTGCGTGCGGCACTTCGCCCCAAAATTAAGTCGCCCACTAAAACTGTCAATAGCGCGATGATAACGATTCCCTCTGGGAGAATCGCCCCCGCATTAAGCTGAGTAATTAAATTATTTAAATCCATAGTATCTAACTCGATAAGAATTGCTAACTGTCAATCGCATTGCAAATACCCACTCAGCACGCTGTTTATAGATTTTACCGCACTCTAGGCTTTAGGTTTTAGGCTTTAGGTTTTAGGCTTTAGGTTTTAGGCTTTAGGTTTTAGGTTTTAGGCTTTAGGCTTGGAACTGCGTTCTCTAGTTTCCTCCCAGTCTCCCAGTCCCCCAGTCCCCCAGTCTCCCCGTCTCCCCGTCCCCCTGTCCCCCATCTCCCCTCACTCCCTCTCTGG
>NZ_JANPLS010000338.1:0-3551 GCF_031422475.1 Chamaesiphon sp. VAR_48_metabat_403 | reverse complement strand
AATGATGACGCAGTTTAATCGAAAATTGATTGGATTCATCATGTTAGAACTCCCTCTAGCTCCTAACCGACTTAGGCTGTCAGCTTCGGCTACATTCGTGGTCTGCATTCCGGTTGTTTCGTTACCTACTTGACCGTGACCGGACTCCAGTTGGAGTCTTTTACGTGAGAGTAAGGGGTGTGAATCCCTTAGTGGAGTAGGCTCCACGTACTAAACGACCAGTTCAGGTCGCGCTTGCTAGGCATTGCCAAGCGCGGTCGGCAATTGTGGGCACTTTCAGCATTCGAGTGGTGCCATCCTTTTTCGGGATGGGAATCTCCCGTAAGCCTTGATGCTTCCAGTTGGTGTGATGTTGAGCAAGTCGCTCTTCTAGCTCGAAGCGTTCTTCAAATGAGAGCGATGCTTTGCCATCGATACCTGCTGTTTTCTTCCCAGCGTTTAACTGCGTAACTTGTCGAATCGCCAGCATTCTTGCTGCTGGAGATTTGAGAATCAGTTTTTGTAGTGACCTCGCTTTGTGCTTTTCTCCAACTCGAACTGCTTTGTACACTCGCTTCTGTAGGCGAAATAGATTGCGTTGAAATTTCTTCCAAGGTAATTTCTTCCAGGATTCGCTAGTCGTTAAACTGCGTCTAATCATACTCTGCATTGGTTGGTGTGGTCTGAATACCTTGACCCAATTACGGGTCATCCTACCCGTGTCTGAGGGTTTAGCCCTCTCGTCTGGATTACCTCAGCATCGACATCCTGAAGACCTCAGACCCGTTTTTATTCGTTCCGCCTCAAAGATTGATTGTCCCTTTAGATGGTGCCATTTCAACCGCCAAAATCCCATACTCATGCCGTTGTTATTTGCAGACGCGGCGGGATACATATCTCTGGCTAAGTCAGTCTTTAAAGATTGCGACTGCTTCGACGTAGGTTGCTTTTCTAGGCATCTGTTTCATCTTGGGGACTCCCTGTTAACGCCAGTGTTACCTGCAATTGGTATCTGATTGCGTCCTGTTCCCAGCTTCACTCTGACGATTTCCGAGTCGTTTCGGTGTGGGCAGGTAAGGAGTTACGCCTGAGTTTGGCGAGAAGGACTTTCACCTTCATCTATCAGGCAGTTCAGTCTTTCAATTGCTTCATGTCTTGAAGCCTGACTGGTAGTGTTATTTACGGACTGATTACCGTGATTCAACTACAACGAATCGCACGCGAATTCGTCGTGGGGGAATTGAGACATATTCAACTACTGTTGCTGTGCCCAGTATACGCGATCGACATTCAGGTCGTTGACTAAGCCAACGACCTGAATGTCGATCGCCAACTTGTAATTCGATCGATAAGCTAGATGTGCAGGAAAGTACAGTGATTTTTAGGTTTTCTTAAGATTTAGTCACTTTTTGTTACTTTTTCATACCGACGATTCGATCGAGCGAAGATAAATTAAAGTCTAGCCTCGTTGCCATTCAGAAAAGACACGATCGATCTGATGGGAATAATGCTTTTAATCACAAATTAAATTGAGTCATGCAAAAATTACTCTTGCTATCTGGCATTGCTTTGTTAAGTCTTACCTCTATTTCTCTAAACTCAAAACCTGCAATAGCTGGCTGTGGATGGGGTGATATTACGTGTAATCCTACAAAGTGGACTTGCCCCCCAGGAGGTTGTGTTGAAGAGGAGGGAGCCACCCTTGGCGTACAGCCCACAACTGATACAGATATCGCTCAACAGCTCCACAGCAAGATTATTGGTGGTTATGGTGGGCCACTATATGTTGGTGTTGCCAAAGATATTCTTAAAAAAGGAACAGTGCAAGATTTACGGAACTTTTTAATCGATCGACCTGAAGCATTAGCCTCTATTCAGCGCGTTCACAATCAAGTGATTGGAGGTAGTGGTGGCCCACTTTACATTGATGCTGCTAAAAGTATTCTTCGTCGTCCTCATACATCACTTAATGATGTGAGAAAATTCCTAATTGACTACAAAGCCAAAAACTAATCTGCTAAGGATGTAGCTAATCTAAACTGAAAGGCATAAAAACAATGAAGATACATATATTTTGCAAGTTACTTTCGCCAGCAATTACTTGCGCTATTGTTGCGGTACCTAGTCTAGTCTGGTCGCAACCATTACCTAATAGCAGAGGTGATTATGCTGAGGGCGATTGGAATCCGTGGCTGGTTGTCGATCGCGATCTCAATGGACTGAACTGTCGTAGAGATGCTGGCACAAATTACCGTGTCGTCAAAAAGTTTTACAATAACAAAAAACTTTATGTCTTTACCCAAGGTGATGAAGATCTAATTCGATACTATCGGGAAGGTAAAGCTTGGTTGGCAGTTTTACCAGATGGCTACCAGTATTCCACGCCTTGCTATCTCAGGGCAAATAATAAATTCATTCAACCAGTACCCGAATAGTCGATCGACACTGTAAACACCACTAAATTATTTATCATGCAAAATAAGATCGATCGAACATACAAATTATGTTTGGCAATATCAATTAATTTGGCGAGCATTTTAGTCAGCCTATCATTGCCTTGCGAAGCTAGGACTACATCAAAAAACTTTCAAAGATTACCGAATGGCATCTATTTCTATGGTGAGGCTCGTTCGCCAAAGCAACCTGGCAGTGGGTATGTAATAATTTAAAAAAATAGAAATAATTTTGTAACTTATGGTTACATGTATCAATCAGATGATGAATGTAGCTCTGGTACGATTAATGGCAATACTCTTAATAGAACTAGAAAATTTCTGGGGCTAGAGAGTGAGAAAGGTGTCGTCACTGTGAACGATCCACTCGATTTATCCAAGTTTTACAGGTTAAGTTCTCAGCAGATATCGACAAACGATCGATCAGCTCTTCAAGGTTGTATCGAAACAATGAAACGTTAATTTTTGGCATTTATCTCGAACGAACATCCAAGTAAGTATATACTTCTAAAAATAAACATGAAATTCAGATCGGTAATGTTTTCTGTTTGCTTTTTGTGGCTATCGATTGCAACTCAAGCAAGATCTTCAATCCCTATTGCTAATAACTTTTCCATTAAACAGCGATCGATTTCTCCATCTATTCCAGATGGTAGATTGTCTATTGCTAACGATGAATTTAGTCTAATGCGGAAAGAACGCATCGGTAGCCTGCGAATTGGCTTATCTGAAGCAAAAGTCAAGCAGATAATGAATTGCAATCTCAAGCGCGAACCAGAACAATTCTCACAAGCTGATGCGGCTTATCATCAAGAGTGGAAGTATGCCGATTGTGGAATCGTACTGGTAATGGCTTCCGATCTGCAAAATGCTTCCAAATCAGTTTACTCGATCTCCACGAGCAGTCCTAGCCGTCTGAGTACCAAAAGAGGTATTCGGATTGGTAGTACCAGAACAGCAGTAATGAAAGCCTATAAATCGGAGTGGAATAGAGGAGATGGCGGTTCGGAAAGTTTTGTAGCAGGCTCTATTTGTGGAGGGTTAATTTTTCAATTTGAAAATGGCAAAGTGAGTCAGATTTTTCTGGGAGCTGCTGCTGAATGATGAGTCGTCCGATCC
>NZ_JANPLS010000337.1:0-2502 GCF_031422475.1 Chamaesiphon sp. VAR_48_metabat_403 | reverse complement strand
TGTGCTACATCCCCGACTTCTTCGAGAAGTCGGGGATGTAGCACAACCGAAGATCGGAAAAATTGAGATCGACATTAAGGCATCCACTCTACGCCAATACCGACGCGACTATCGTAGTTTTCTCTCGCATTTTGCTGCTGAAGATCGGTTGATAGCCGCAGATTATTAGTAATAGCGTAGCCGACGGATAAAGTTGTCAAACCTGTTTCGGTACCGCTGCCCAAACCCACCCAGCTTTGACTGAGTGCGATATCGGCACCGCCGCCGCGTGAGGGCACGAGCATGAGTTTAACGCCCAAATTTAAGCCATCGCGGTTGTATTTATCGGTTTGGAGACGGCGAAACCCAACGAGCGGGGTGATATTAAGATAACCGCCTAAAGGTAACAGATAATATTGAGCATCGACACCATAAGCACTGCGGCTACCGCCGGAATTATAATTAGCACTGGCTGAAAGTCCGCTGCTGCCGAAAAATACATCATCGACAGCGACATGGATGCCGCCAGTTTGATTAGTAGAGGGATATTGAGAATAGCCAACTTTTACCCGCGTGCGAAAACTAGGATCTCGGCGAATATCTTCCATCACATTGGGAATCCCTTTAAGCCATTTTTGCAGAACGGGGCTACCCTTGAGAATTTCGGGACTGACATCGATGGTAGGGTTCGGTGTTGCTGCTGGCTGACTGGTGGCTGGCGCAGGATTTTGAGCGACTTTCGATCCGCTAGCCGGGTTGGCGAAACTCGGTAGTTGTCCCCAATACCCCAAACATAGCAGTGTGCCGATCGCAGTTTGGCACAAACGCCCCAGACTAATAAGATAATAATTTCGGTTTAGCAATTTAATTAGTGGCGATCGCTAGTGCGTCGTGCTGATGCTACATGGATTGATACCGTCATATTCTAGCATTGGGGCGAAAATTTGCGGTCTACCCGTCATGTCGATCGGGAGTAGGATCGATGGTTGAATTTGGGAGATAATCGTCGTGTGCTGTGGCGACAGAGGTAAAATCTCCCAGATCTGACGGTTGAGCGGTAGGAAACGTAAATCGCGATGTATGGTTGCGCGGTTGGAATAACCGAATCGCGCTTTGGGCGTGATAGCAATAAGCGGCGATAATAAACCACGCCCCAAACCAAGATTTAGATTCAAAGCCATAACCATCGAGATTGCACAACAAATTTTCAGCGACGCTACCCCACGCAGGATTGCCACAGACGCTCAAACCATGCGTAAATAGTCCCACCATGCCAAAAGATATCGCGATCGTCGCTGTCGCATAGGCTCCTGCCCCCAATGCGCGGATTTTAGGATACCAGCTTGGGGGTTCTTTGTGCCCAAACAACCAGAGCCACTGAAATAAGAAGGCAAAAAATAAACTCGGCAGCAGTAAATTCATCGCCATCGACAGTACGCCGATGAGATATTGACGATCTTCAACGATCGCATTTACAGAAAAATGCCAACTAGCACCCAAAAAATTAGCCACAGGCAAGCCAAAAGGCAATAAAATTAGGGTCTGCAACCAAGCTTTCCGCTTGGGTAAAACAGCCCACCATCGGAACCGCCGATTGCTGCTAGCTCCGAACTTTTCAATAATAGATCTTGTCATAACTACTGCACCCGCGATCGCCTCAACATATTTACCCAGGATCGAGAAATCCTTGCCTTTGAAAAGACAAGTTTCTATGACCATCCATTTTATAATTCCCAATCGATCGCATTGTGTATCGATAAGCAATAAATAGTTACCCGCTAGTTATCATCCAATCTATCGGTCACAAGTATCAAATCATTAACAAAAATATGTACTTATACTTAATTCGTCACGGCATTGCTACCGATCCAGATCCCTTTGCTGTCGATGCGATCGCCAGCGATGAGCTGAGATCTCTTACTAAACTAGGACGTAAAAAAGTCGAACAAGTTGCCGATCGATTGGTAAAGTTAGAGGTAGAATTTGACTTAATTATTACTAGTCCGCTCGTGCGCGCGCGCCAGACTGCCGATCTCCTGCTTGACAAGCAACTCAGCTCTCAACTAGAAGTTTCTCAAGAATTGAAGCCTAGCGGTAATCTCCCCGCTTGGTTGCAGGAATGGGAAGCTAGATCGATCGATCCTAATTCTATCTCTGAGCTAGCTTTAGTCGGACACGAGCCAAATTTAAGTCAGTGGGCAGAATTATTTGTATTTGGTAAAGTTTGCGATCGATTAGTGCTTAAAAAGGGCGGCATTATCGGTCTAAAATTTGAGGAAAATCGCCTTGCAATCGGGACAGCTCAATTGTGCTGCCTATTATCACCTAAATATTTAATTTAGGTCGAGGTTCGGAGCGAAAAGTGCGGTCTTGGGCGCGACGTTTGTGGGGGTAAGGTCGAGGGGAGTGTTACCACTCCGCCCCTCCTATCCGAAACCGAACATGAAACTTTCACTTCATTCGGCTACTCAACGTGTTTTCCATTTGTCACTACGGACTTCCTACTGCCATCGCTGGCAGTTT
>NZ_JANPLS010000336.1:0-10416 GCF_031422475.1 Chamaesiphon sp. VAR_48_metabat_403 | reverse complement strand
CTTAGATGATTGGCACTGCTTACAATACTAAGATGAGGGTGCCAATGACGATCGAGAGTGCGCCGAGGATGACTTTGGGGGTGAGTGGTTCTTGGAGAAAGAGTGCCGAGAAAAGAATTACCATTACCACGCTCGATTTATCGATCGGGGCTACTTGTGCGGCTTTGCCGAGTTGTAATGCTTTAAAATAGAATAGCCAAGATAAGCCAGTTGCCACGCCAGAGATTGCTAGAAAAATGAGCGTACGTGGGGAAATTGTTGTGAGTTGGTCGATTGTCCCTTTGGCGATGACAATACCCCAAGCCATCAGGGCAACAACAACAGTGCGTACTGCTGTAGCTAGATTAGCATCGATATTTTCCAGCCCGATCTTGGCAAAAATGGTGGTTAGAGCGGCAAAAAAAGCAGAAAGTAAAGCATAAATCCACCAAGTATTGGAGCTTTCCATGTATTGAGTTGCTAAAGTAGTGTACCGATTCGTTACTCGCAGTGCTATTCTCAGTAGCTGATGCTACCGCATAAATTCTATTAGTTTTGGTACCTATGGGGACGATCGCACTTAGTAATTTTATCTTCATCGCGGTAGGTTGACTGCCGATCGAATGTATGAGTAACTACATAAATTTGGATGCGATCGGGATTAAGATGGGTTTGAATAGTAATAAGAAGCAATACGAATAGTTTTATAAATATCGACTCTTAATTTAATTAAACATGTCCAATCCAGAGTTCCCCACTACTTATCAGCCACTAGAAATATCGCGATTAGATTATGCATACGATCGACCGGGAACGATGCCCGGACATTTACATCTTAGTGCCGATGCTCCGCCAGCAGAATTAGTTTTGATCGACTACGATTGCAATAGTTCCACAAGGGCAACAATTTCAGAACCAGCAAAAATTAAAGAATATTTAAAGACTCATACTGTCTCTTGGATCGATGTATTAGGATTGGGAAACATGGCAACTTGGGATGCACTAAGTTCTATTTTTAACCTTCATCAAATGCTAGTTGAAGATGTTGTTAATGTCCCTCAACGTCCTAAGATCGAACATTATCAAGACCAGGTATTAATTATTGCGATTATGGTCGTACTCAATCCTACTCGAACTGGATTTAGTAAGGAACAAGTTAGTTTAGTTTTAGGAAAAAATTATCTGTTAACAATTCAAGAAGAACCTGAAGAAGATTGTTTCCATGGAGTGCGCCAGCGCATTGAAATCGATCGCGGTATTATTCGCAAGCAAGGTGCAGACTATTTGGCATACTGTTTATTAGATGCGATCGTCGATGGCTTTTTTCCAGTATTGGAATATTATGGCGAATTAATTGAAGATCTCGAATCAGAAGTAATGATTCGCCCGAATCGATCGACGTTAGAAAAAATCTACAAGGTTCGCCGCGAATTACTAACGATCCGGCGGGCAATTTGGCCGCAACGAGATGCGATTAATTCTTTAATTCGCGACGGCAGCGATTTAATTAGTAGTGAAGTTCAAGTTTATCTCCGCGACTGTTACGACCATACCGTTCAGGTGATGGATATGGTCGAAACTTATCGAGAACTTGCTACGGGATTGATGGATGTTTATCTATCGGCGGTTAGTAATAAAATGAATGAAATTATGAAATCATTAACCGTTGTGTCGGTAATCTTTATTCCCCTTACCTTTATTGCTGGTGTATATGGCATGAATTTCGATGGATCTAAATCTCCGCTAAATATGCCCGAACTAGGCTGGTATTGGGGCTATCCATTGTGCCTAGCTTTGATGGTAATCACCGCAGCTAGTCTTATCTTCTTTTTCTGGAAACGCGGTTGGTTTAAATCTTCGATTTAGGCTTTAGGCTTTAGATTTTAGAAGTAATTGCACACCTACTTCTTACTTCTTACTTCTTACTTCTTACTTCTTACTTCTTACTCTCCATGAACCCCCCTCGCATTTTAGATTTACTAGATATCGGCTGGGCGTGTGGTTTAATTGCCATCTCGATCGGGCTGTTACAATGGCAACGGGTGGGATTAGCAGGACAAATTGCTTTAGCGGCGGCTCGATCTATTTTACAATTGTTAGTAATGGGATTTGGATTGCAGATAATCTGGCAATTAGACAACCCACTGGTAACTGTCGGGGGCATCTGTGCCATTGCGATCGCGACGACAATTGCCGCTAGCAACCGGATTGGCGATCGCCTGAAGAATTTACTGCCAATCGTTGGCGGAGCCATCTTTACAGGGCTAATTGTTGCCGTTGGGTACACAATTTTGGTCGTAATTAAGCCAGCTAATTGGCATCAGCCGCAATATTTATTAGCCCTGGCGGGGATCTGTCTGGGTTATTTACTTAATAGTACGGCGGTGGCAGGCGAACGATTTATTGGTGAAATCGAGCGACATCAAGCCGAAATTGAAACTCGGCTAAGTTTGGGAGCAACTCCCGCGCAAGCAATTGCAGTTTATCGGCAAATCGCGATTAAGTCTGCATTATTGCCGACGATCGATACACTGATGGTAGCGGGTTTAGTCACGATTCCGGGCTTTTTGACGGGGGAATTACTGGCAAATACTCAACCTGTGAATGCGGCTGGCTATCAAATTGTCGTGCTATTTGCCGTGATGACGAGTAACACGATTGCGGCGATGATTGTGACTGGTGCAATTGCCAATCGGTGTTTTACTAAATCTGCCCAATTGCGATCTTTCGATGCTTGAGCTGATTGGGGTGAGGAAGCTAGATTTTCGATAACTCAAGCCTCATTCGATAGATGCTACGCTGACGAACTCGCGTTACAATAATAATGTCGATCGAAGACAGCTAGATTCGATTTTGTAAAGCAAAAATATAGTCGAGATTTAACTGCCTTTATTAACAAAATTATGAGAACCTAAAATTATGAAACTACTAATTAAGAACGCCGCTACAGCCATCGCCACGACTTGTGCAATGTCGATTTTCAGTGGCAATTATGTTAGTGCTCATACCATCCAAAGATCTGAGGATAGTAATAGCAATTTGCTGGCGCAAAACTCTCAAAAACAAGCCGAAAATCTGTTGACATCTGGCAATCGTAAATTTCAACAGAAAGATTATGCTGGGGCAATTGTAGAATTTTCTCAAGCAATTAAAATCGACCCAAATTTTGAAAAAGCTGTTTATAATCGAGCGGTTGCCTACGATCTATCGGGCAATCGGCAGGGGGCGATCGACGATTATACTCAATCGATTAAATTAAACCCTCGAAACACCAATAGCTATTTTAATCGAGCGACTGCTAAAGAGAAAAATGGCGATCGTCAAGGTGCGATGAGCGACTTAGATCGGGTGATTCAACTAGATGCTAATTATGTAGATGCTTATCTCAATCGCGGCAATCTTTGGTTAGAAGCAAATAATATTAACGCGGCAATTGCTAATTTTTCGCAAGTTATTAAACTCAAGCCCAATCGAGCTGATGGCTATCTCAATCGGGGTTTAGCTAAATATAAATTAGCCGATAGACAAGGCGCGATCGCCGATTACGATTTAGCAATTAAAGTTAATGCTAATTATGAGTTTGCCTATAGCAATCGAGCATGGACAAAATTAGAACTCGGCGACGAGCGCGGTGCCTTAAAAGATTACGATCGAGCGATTACCTTAAATCCTAATAATTCTTTTAGTTATTACAATCGTGCTAATATTCGTCGAAAATCAGGCGACAACAGCGGTGCGATTTCTGATTATAGTAAAGCAATTCAGCTCGATCCAAGCAATTCATTTGCTTATAATAATCGCGGCGTAGCCCAGAAAAGTGCTAAAGATTTTCAATCCGCAATTAACGATTTTACCAAAACGATCGCTCTCGATCCGAACTTTGCTGAAGCTTACTATAATCGCGCCGCCGCTCGTCAGGCTCTTAAAGATCGATCGGGTGCAGTTACCGATTTCAAAACTGCGGCTAAGTTATATCAACAACAAGGTAATAAAACCAAATCTTCAGATGCGCTCAATTTAGTTTGGCAAGTTCAAAATCAAAAATAAGTAATCTCGATTCTTACAGATTTAATTAGAATGCTAAGTCGATCGAACTAACGATGGGTTCGATCGGCTTGCAAAATGTTGTAAACTAGAATTGACATCTTCGGTAGTCTCAAATTATGACAATCGATCGTCAAACTCCCGCCCTCAAAAAATTGCCACTGACTTCGCTCTTATTATTATTCGTAACCTATACTACCTTTGGCTGGTTGTTATACGGCTGGACTGAAAATCGGCAAATTTGGCTGTTAGCTGCTATTGGGCTAACAATCCTCGGCGTTGTGGTAACTTATCCCAGCCGCAGTGTTTCTTTCGGTTTTGGTGGTTTCTTTAAGACAGATACGCGAGCATTAATTCTCATGATATTAGCAAGCGTTGTCTCCGTAGCCTTATTAACCTGGTTGCAATTTTTTGTAGATGCGATCGTCTTGGGTACTGCGGGATTACTAGTAAGTTTAGATCTAAAAGTTCGACGCTGGAGTAAGCCACTGACGTTATTCGTAATTGTCGGCTGGCAATTACTGGGAATGAGTACGGGGTTAGGATTGCATTATCTTTATCTACATCCCGTTCAAAATTTGCCAGTATATTTTTATTCTGATTACTGGCTCAAATTTATCGATGGTATCTATCCAAATTTTTATAATCGATTAAAGCTCTAAAATTAACATTCGCTCATTCATTATCGATCTGACGACTTTCGTGCGAATTAAGCGATCGAACACTCGGTTCGGTATCGTGAAAAAAGCTATAATCGAAATACCGATCTCCATTTGCCGATTTTTGGATCAGATTTGCAAATTTACGATCGAACAAAATATCCTCAGTGTTATAAATATGTCGAGCAGTAATCGTATATGCAACAGTTTCATCGACACCGCCAATTAAAACGCTAATATTCGCATTCAGCCGTTGTAAATCGCTAGCATCTAACCCATACAGCGGACTTTCGGGATCGATCGAGTGCATAATCGTCCAAGTTAATACTAAGCTGGGAGTACGCTGGCGGAGTAACTTGAGTTCGTGAATGCGACGCATACTATCGCCCTCGTGCGTAATTTCATCGATAATTAAATAGATTTGAGCGTGAGCTTCTAAAATAAAGTTATTCCGCTCGTTGGCAACTCTAAACATCAACGTTGGCTGACTATTATGAGTGCTAATAATGATAAACTTACTGAATAATAATTTAGCGATCGGTCGCGAAAATCTCGCGAAAGCTAGTCCGGTTAAGACTGCAATTAACAACAGACTAGTAATCGATTCGAGCGTAACGATCGAATTTGCATAAAATGTCTTAGGATGAATCGCACCATAACCGATCGAAGCCAATGTTTGGACGCTAAAAAAGAAGTAATCGCTAAACGAACCCGCACGCGCACCTACCAAACAATCGCCCCCAGCTAGATAAGCAAAGGCAAATAACGTATTAATGCATAAATAAGCGATCGAGACAATTGCGGCAAACCCCATCCAGGGAATCGTCAACAATAAATGGTATGGATCGCGCCAATGGTGATACCAGTTTCCCATCCCATGAATTACAAATTTGCCCTCCCGATTTTCAATCTTTACAGTACGAGAAAGGCGGCGAAATCTACTTTTCATGAAGATCGATTGAAATAAGTATAATAACCAAAATGGAAATAAATAATCGATCGCTGCTAACCGAAAATATGACCGTAGAGCGAAAATCAGGAATCGATCCGCTAGAACAGATCGAACTAATTGTCGGCGATGAAGATCGCACCGAACCCAGGCTGGATCTATGGTTGACAGGGCAATTGCCAGATTTTTCGCGATCGCGGTGGCAAAAATCAATCGCCCAAGGAAACGTTCGAGTTGGAGATCGAGTGTGTACTGACAAGCAGTATAAATTAAAAGCTGGCGATCGAGTGTGCGTTTTCATCCCCGCGCCAACCGCGCTCGATTTAATTCCCGAAGCCATCCCCCTCGATATTCTCTACGAAGACGAACAACTGGCGATCGTGAATAAACCTGCGGGAATGGTAGTTCATCCCTCAGCCGGACACAGTACAGGGACTCTCGTTCACGCACTATTAGCCCATTGTCCCCTCTCTAGTATCGGCGGCGTACAGCGTCCGGGAATCGTCCACCGTTTGGACAAAGATACCAGTGGGGCGATCGCGATTGCTAAGACCGATTTCGCCCACCAACACCTTCAACAACAACTTCAGGCGAAAACTGCTAGACGAGAGTATTTAGGGGTAGTCTACGGCACGCCTAAGACCGATAGCGGCACGATCGACCAGCCGATCGGTCGCCATCCAGTCGATCGACAGCGCAATGCGATCGTCGAACTCGATCGTGGTGGTAAATCGGCGGTGACGCATTGGCAAATCGAAGAAAGATTGCGGAGTTTTTGTCTGATGAGATTTAGATTAGAAACAGGAAGAACCCACCAGATCCGCGTCCATGCCAATCGGATGGGGCACCCGATCGTTGGCGATCCCGTCTATGGTACGGGCAGATCGATCGGTGTCAAGCTCCCAGGGCAAGCCCTCCACGCGCGACAGTTAGATCTGATTCATCCTCTATCTGGCGATCTCATTAGCGCGATCGCCCCAATCCCTACTTATTTCCTCACCTTGCTGCAAGTACTCCGCAATCGTTGAAACACATCCGCGTGATTTCATCCCCAAAATCCAAAATCCCTACAACTGTCGTTCTTCGTTAATAGTCTCGATCGACATTTTAAATTGGGCAATATTACTAACCTGACGATCGCTGGACGATCGCTCATAATTAGCGTTGTTTTCTAGTCTATATTGATTATTGGGATCGACGATCGCTTTGAGGGTATTGACAAGTTTGCGATTGACGGGGCTAGCATTATTACGCCCTTGTTTGATTTTATGATGACGATCTCGGAGTAAATTAGCTTGTTGCTGGATCTTCGCTGCTGATGATAGCGACAGAGAAGAAGGATTGTTGTTTTGCGGGGATCGATCGCTCTCTTGTGGAGGTTGTGCTAATGTTGGATCTGCTGATTCTTCACTCGCATCGACTGTCTTTGTAGGGTAGCGAACTTTTGCGAGCGGCGGATAGGGCGATTGAAAGGGTGCTGACTCCTCTGGATTGAGCGATTCGCTGTCAAACCGCTTGGGAGATCTGGAGCGAACGTAGGGATCGATCCCAGCTGGCGAATCTGTAGGTTCGGGATCGATGCTCCTGGGGAGCGGGCTTTCTGCCAACGAGTCTGTCGTTGGTGGGATGATGAGCGGCTCGGCATAAACTGTCTTGCGATTGGCAATCCCTGGGATCTGCGCCAAAATTTCTCGTTCGTATTCGGGTGTAAATTGGTAGCGGGGAGTGCCCAGCCGTTGCCAATTGCTGAGGATATTCTCGACACAGACGATTTTGTATCGCCCGCGATATAAAGATTCGACGATCGCTTTTAGAATCCAAGTCGAATCATATTGCCGCAACCATGCCGACAATGTATCATCGATCGACCGACCGTCGAGTTCTAAGCCATACATCTGGATGACTATTTTAATAAAATCTTGTTGAGAATCGCTCATTGACAATTAGAATCCTGGATACCCCCCGCTCGCAATTAGCTGTAAAGATAGCTAAACCGATAAATGCGATCGCGGCTGAATGACTGCTCGTCGAGTACTAACACCCAATCGAATCTATACTTTTGACATTCGATCTAGCTAGTTGCTAAATTTTGAGTTTGGGAGGAGGAAATTAGCAGATTGTCAGTTTTGACATCTAAATCCTAATCGAGTCTAGACTTTAGCTACAGACTAATCAGTCTGTGCAATTATTTCTGTGTTCTAGTTTACACTAAATTGAAATTTATGGATGCTTTTCCGATTAGATCGACAAAATTTTCGATGGGATGACAATTTTTTTCCTAACTCTGGACTTAGCATAACCCAACTAAGCACAAATACCTAGAAAGAGATTCAATCTTTCTAAATTTTGCTTGCAGAGTGCGTTAATGCAGATGTATTATAGTTGCCGCAACCCACTGGTACTCATCCGGATGAATGGTGTAGATGAGTGTCCGCAAAAGGCTGGGATCTTGTGAAAATTTCTTAATTAGTACAGAACGTGAGTTTACCACGATCTACTGCGATTCGATCGTCAACTTTTGACTAGTATGAAATGTGAGCTGACCGCGATCGATTGCGATTTTTACTATATCAAATTGAGTGTTTAGGTATATATTAACTATAAATTCCTACTTTTGCCGCTCTAGAATACTAGATCTCTGGGCAAAAATAGGAACGATCGCGAAAAATTCGCATGGATTGACAGCTTGAGGTAACTTGCCATCAATGTGCAGAATGTTACCTCAACCGCTGTCCGATTATCGGACATTAGTAATTTCGACAACTTTATCGATTAATCCGTATGCCACAGCTTCCTCTGCTGACATAAAGTTATCGCGATCGGTATCTTTTTCGATCTGCTCTAAAGTTTGCCCAGAACGCTCTGCCATTAATTTATTAAGCAGCGTGCGAGTTTCAAGAATGTGCTTGGCTTCGATTTGAATGTCCGATGCTTGCATCCGCCCGGTACCGCCTAAAGGTTGGTGGATCATGATCCGCGCGTGGGGTAAGGCGAGGCGTTTGCCAGGAGTGCCAGCAGCTAGCAAAAAGGAACCCATCGAAGCAGCTAAACCGACACAAATGGTGACGACTTCTGACTTAATGTGCTGCATCGTGTCATAAATCGCCATCCCCGCAGTAATTTCACCACCGGGAGAATTGATATAGATATAAATCGGTTTGCTGGAGTCTTCTGAGTCTAGGTAGAGCATATAAGCTACGATCGCATTTGCCATACCCGCATCAACTTCTTCAAATAAGAAGATAATCCGCTCGCGAAATAATCGATCGTAGATATTAATCCACTGTTCGTTGGTGCTACCAGGCAAACGATAAGGAACGCTAGGAACGCCGATTGACATAATAGTTAGGAGTTGTTAGAGGGTAGGGAGTGCTGCTGGAGTTTTCGAGCTTTCGAGAACTAGATCGATTAAGCCGTAAGCTTGGGCTTCGTGGGCTGTCATATAAAACATCCGTTCGCTGTCGCGTTCGATTTGCTCTGGATCTTTGCCTGTATTTTGAGCTAATACATCGATAATCGTGGCTTTTTTGGCTAATACTTCGATCGCATTAACCGTAATATCCGAGGCTTGTCCGCGAGTACCAGCGCGAGTCGGCATTAATCCGATCGTTGCATGAGGTAAACTCGCCCGCTTACCGGGAGTACCAGCAGATAGTAGCAGTGTCGCAATACCCATTGCCTGACCCAGACAAATCGTATATACTTCCGATTTAATGTGCTTGATGGTATCGTAGATCGCCAATCCCGCCATTACTGACATCATGCCGACTTCTACCCCCGCCATTCCCGCAGCAACAGGATCGCCGAGAGAATTGATATATAAATAAATCGGTTTGCTATTATCGACTGATTCTAGATATAGCAGCGACGCTACCATACTATTTGCCAGTCCATCGGTAATCGGTCGATCTAAAAAGATAATCCGATCCTGGCTCATCCGCGTGTAGACGTTAATCCACTGCCAATAAGTACTTCCAGGTAAGTTGTATGGTACGTTTAAAACCCGATCGACAGCCATAGGGAGTTAGGAGATGGGAGTTGGGAGTTGGGAGATAGAAATGTAGGGTGGGCACTGTCTTGATGCACTAAACCGTCGGGGAACCCGACGAGCGTGCATCGCTGCCCACCAACTAATCAGGCTTAATTCCTACTTGCAAATTTTCACCTATTAAATACATTTAAACTAGCGCAGGAATAGGTGCAGGTAGATCTTTCGCACTATTGAGAACGATATCGATTAAGCCGTATTCCTTGGCTTCTGCGGGTGTCATGTACAACATCCGATCGGTATCTTTAGCAATTTTTTCGGCTGGTTGCCCGGTACTTTGCGAGAAAATATCCAGGATCGCCGCTTTATTATCGAGGACTTCTTTCGCCCTAATCTGAATGTCGCTGGCTTGCCCCTGTGCGCCGCTCCGAGGCTGGTTGAGCACGATCGTCGCGTGGGGTAAACTCGCCCGACATCCTTTAGTCCCTGCGGCTAAAATCATCGCGGCTGTGCCCATTGCCTGTCCGATACAAATGGTATGGACTGGTGGCTTAATATAGCCGAGGGTATCGCAAATTGCAAATGCTTCGGTTTCAAACCCGATCGAGTCGCCAGTATACCAAGATGTCCCGGTGGAGTTGGTATAGAAGTAATTCGGTTTTTCGGGGTTGTCAAATTGGAGGTATAACAACTGGGCGATCAGCAATTTGGTAGGATCGTAGCCCATTTGCCGCTTGTAGTCATCAGAAGAGACTAAAGGGCCGCCCATGTAAACAATCCGCTCTTTGAGTAACAAC
>NZ_JANPLS010000335.1:0-10760 GCF_031422475.1 Chamaesiphon sp. VAR_48_metabat_403 | reverse complement strand
AAATCAAGCTGCTGCTTAATCATGACAGTATATAGCAGTCCCGCCTCATCGCGCGATCGCCGATCGATCTTCTTTTTAACGATGACAGCACCCGTTGGAAACAGCATCGATTTTGCCGACATCATTGCCTCAGTTCCAATCAGTTAGCCGCCTATCTTTTACCCGCGATCGCCTTTAGTGTCGCTGCCTGCTTTATCTGGCGCAGTTGGCTTCAAAAAGCACTCGCGATCGTGATGGTAGTGACAAATGCTTACTGTTTGCAAGCTACATACGCTCGTGGTGCGTGGGTTGGCGCGATCGTGGGGACTTTTGTTGCTGCTGCTTTAGTTTATTATTGGTTGCGACCGACGTTACCTAAATTTTGGAAATCTTGGGGATTGCCGCTAGCATTGGGCGTGATTATTGTCCTCGGCGGGCTGATAATGTTAGCAATTCCGATGTTGCGAGATCGCGTGTTGAGTATTTTTAGCGGTAGTAAAGATAGCAGTAATAACGTCCGGCTGGAAGTCTGGAAGGCAGTGGGTAAAATGATTCACGATCGACCCCTATTCGGCTTTGGGCCGGGAGATCGAGTATTTAAGAAGGTTTATCCTATTTATCAAACTAGCCCCCGCTTCAGTGCCACAGGTGCCTACTCAATCTTTCTCGAAACGATCGTCGAAATTGGTTATCTGGGGTTTGCCTGTCTGATCTGGGCACTGCTAGTAACGTTTAATTGCGGGATTCAAGGTTTGCGTCAATTGCGCGCCATCAGAGATCCACAGGCTTTTTGGTTGATGGCGGCGATCGTTTCGATGGTAGCTGCCCTCTTTCAAGGAGCTACCGATACTGTTTGGTATCGCCCAGATATTCAAACTTTGTGGTGGCTGACAATCGGGATCGTCGCTAGTTTTTATCGAGGTGTGGCGGAAAAAGATCTAAACGCGCTCCCCAGTCCCGATCTCCTTCCTATATACTCTGTCGATGCCTAACTTTTTTGCCCTGATTCCCGGCTCGAATTGGCAACATCCCAATCCTCAGCTTCAAGTTCCGTGGAAGTTTGCCAGAATTGGCTTCTTAATTTTTCCAGTATTACCAGCACTGGCAGTGTTCCCGATTTTTATTGCCTTAGTATTAACTTGGGCGAGAGCGAGAGCAGAAATTCTCCGCCATCGGTTAAATTGGGGATTAGCTGCATGGGCAATCTGGTCGATTTTTGTTTCGCTATTTGCCGTTTCTCCAGGCGATGCGCTGTTGGGGTTGACGAATTTGTTGCCTCATTTCGGCTTCTTTGCGGCTTATAGCGTGCTGATTCAGACAACCGCACAATTACGCCAGTTGGCTGGGATTTTCTTAATATCTGCCATTCCCATTATTCTGCTGGGGTTTGGTGAGTTATGGCTGGGCTGGGGTAGTGAGATTGCCGTAATGGATACGCCGATTCGTTTGTGGGGACTGAATCCTGGTGGTAATCCCCTCGGACGGATGGCATCGTTATTCGGCTATGCTACCGGATTAGCTGAATACTTGCAAATGGTGTTTATTATTGCCCTGGGATTATGGGTGGATACTTGGGAAAATCGGGGTGATGACGATCTACAATCTTCGTATCATAAAGATCCCCAGAAAACCTGGAAATCGCCCAGGTTAATCTACTTGAGTGGGTTTTTGCTAATTTGTGGAGTCGCCTTAATTTTCACGAGTTCGCGATCGGCATGGGGTGGCGCGATCGCGAGTATATTAATATTTGCAGTCTATCTGTCCTGGTATTGGTTGCTCGGTTTGGTTTCTGCGCTGATGGCAGTCATTTTGAGTTCGGCATACGCACCATCGCCATTAAAAGAACCCCTCCGGGCGATCGTCCCCCGTTATTTTTGGGCGAGAATTACCGATGAAATGTATCCAAATCGTCCCGATGCGCTGACGCGGATGGCTCAGTTTAAATTTGCCTGGAAACTCACCCAAGAACGCCCGATTACTGGGTGGGGAATGCAGAGTTTCGGTCAGCTATATCAAGCTTACAGCGGCATTTGGATCGGTCAACCACACAACATTTTGCTAATGCTATCATCTAGCCTCGGCATTCCCGCAACGATCGGATTAGTGGCGATCGTCGGTTGGGTAATCGCGCGCGGCACGATCCTATTTCTAGATTTTCCGATCGACTGGCGAAATTCCCGTACCATCTATTTTACCTTTCTTCTGGCGTTTGGAGGGTTTATCATGTTTAACATGACGGATGTAACCCTGCCAGATCTGCGTTTAAATACGCTAGCTTGGTTATTACTGTCGAGTATTTATGGGTTAGTTTATCAGTCCGAACTCTCGATCGCTCGCAGATAAATATCATTAAATTAATCCTCGGACTATTTTGGATTGTGCGAACTGGAATCTCCGTTGAAACAGCGATCCGACGTTTATGTCGTCTAAGAGGAAAGAAATTCTGGTTGAGTGTGTTGGGTTTCATTCTTCAACCCAACCTACACTAAAACCTAAAACCTAAAACCTAAAGCCTATCCCCTCGTGAATAGTAAACAGCAGCAAACTTACTACGAAATTTTAGGCGTGTATCCAAGTGCAGATCCGATCGAAATTCGTCGTGCTTATCGGGAATTAAGTAAAAAATATCATCCCGACACCACGATCTTAGCTACCGCCATTGCCACGGTCAAATTTCAAGCCTTGAACGAAGCCTACGCCGCCATCAGCCATCCCGAACGTCGATCGGCTTACGATTTAGAGATCGGCTACTCCCGGTTCTTCGTAGCTCAACCTCCCCCCAACTTTCACACATTCGCACCCCGTCCGAATAATTATCGCTCTTCAGCATATCTCGACCCGAACGATCGACCCCTATCTGGCGGCGAAATTTTTGCGGTATTTATGTTAGCGGTTACCTTCATCGGCTGTCTGGTATTAGCAATCGCGATCGGCATTATCAGGGGAGAATTAGTAATAAGTTAATTACGCTCGACAAAAGCAAACTTTAAACCTCGACATTCGAGATCGTCCAAAATGCAATCGTAAGCCTCCAGATCCCAGAGCGTCCACTTAGCAGTATCTTGCGGATCTCGACCGGGTAAAATTGCGGGATTGGCAGCTAAAAACTCCTTTAAGCTGTGGATAGTTTGACGGGCTGCGCTCGGCTCATGCCAGCGGGTTTGGGTGGCAAGAACGGCAATTTCAGCACGCATTGCTGAAGCGAGCACCGCATTACCTTCGCCTTCGGCTTCCTGGAGTAGCATTCGATAGCCTTTCGTATCTTTATAGATAAAGTTATTTAATTTTTTAACACCCAAATCTTTAGTAATCCGATCGAGTTGGTTTAGTAATTGGGGTACTGTGGTGCCGTAAACCAATCCTTCCGATCGAACATCCATTGTCGTCGGTAGTGGGGCGATTGAGCCATGTTCGCGTTCGATTGTCAGCCAGTATGCCATGAAATTCACATGCTATTGCTACCTCTATAGCGTACCCAGCCCGATCTCCAAATGATTCAGATTGGCTGAAGATATTTTTAAATTCGCTTAAAAACACTCCCTTCCCAGTGACAACTTAGGCATTTAGTAAGGTGGTGGATAGTGAATAGTGAATAGTGAATTACAGATGTCTATTGCTTGAGTGGGAAGGAAATATATCAAAAAAATGGGAGCATAGTTTTTGAAAACTACACTTCCCATTATTCCCGGTTGAATTTTACAATCTATGCAGGTAGTAAGACTGTATCGATAATGTGAATTACACCATTATCAGCAGCAACATCTGGAGTTACAACTTTAGAATCATTAATTTTGACACCGCTAGATGCATCAATTTTTACTTCCGAACCTTCAACTGTTTTAGCAGATTTTAGTTTGACAACATCAGCCGCCATTACCTTCCCTGACACGACATGATAGGTCAGGATTTTGGTGAGTTTGGGAATGTCTTTAAGTAATGCTTCGACAGTACCAGCGGGTAGTTTTGCAAATGCTTCATCTGTGGGTGCAAACACTGTAAAAGGCCCTGCACCTTTTAGTGTGTCTACTAATCCAGCAGCTTTAACGGCAGCAACAAGGGTCGTAAAAGAACCTGCACTGACGGCAGTATCAACTATATCAGCCATGATAATTACCTACTCGATTTAGTGTATACCTCGTCAATGTAACGCACTTTTAACAAAAAGGGACATTAGAATCTAAATTAATTGAGAATAGATGTAAAAACGGCGACATTTTAATTATAAATTGAGTAAATAGTTAAAATTCAAAGATTAATGTATAACGTGTCACATCCGATTAAATATTTGTTCGATCGAAACTAAAAATATCTCTCTATCTTTAGAGAGATGTCATAGGTAAATTTCGTGAATTTATTGGCAGATCGGCAATAAACCACGATCTTGAGTCGATTCGGATCGGATAATGGGGATGGCAACTACGATTTAGCATCCGATCTCGGTTTACTAAATGCAACCTGAATTGCCAAACCGATTAGTCCGATCGCAATAATCCCACATACCGCAGTACCCAATGCTGTCGAACCCACGACAAGCGTGCGTACCGCAGTGGCAATATTTACCGCCATATTTGTCTTTTGAACCATTGGTTTGGTTGCAAAAGTTGTCGCAATTCTGCTAGTCATCGCATACATGGCGATCGACATCGTGCCAGCAATTAACGCCCCAGTCAAGCACCGCAGTGGACTGGGTAGCGTAGTTTCAGTTGGATTAGTTTGAGTCATAAAAATATTCGATCGAACGATTTCTAAAATAACCTTGTTAGATTGATATTTTACCTTTCCCCTTTCTTAAACCACATGCACGCCACGATCGCAAAACTGAGTGACAAATAATTCTAAATCGGGATCGGGGATAGCGGCGCGAACTTGATGATAGAGGGTATCGGCTTGCGATCGGGAGGCTGCTAGACTAAATACCGTCGGGCCAGAACCAGACATCATCGTGCCTAAATTAGGATGACGCTGGAACTCTGTCCGTAACTGGCTTACTAATGGATAAGCTGGTAATACTGCTTTTTCTAAATCGTTATATAACAACGATCCAATTTTAACAGGATCGCCAGCGACGATCGCCCGGACGAGATCTCCAGAGTGGACGTGATGAGATCGATTCTCATTCTGAGAGGCTACGCCAACGGCTAAACTAGCAGGCGACTGAGCGTATTCATGCCCAAATTCTTGTCGATAGGTAGTATATGCCCACGGTGTCGATACCTCTAAGCTTTGATATTTACCCAGCACCACATAAATCCCTTCTAGGCTAGTTAGGGGCGAGATGACATCCCCTCTACCCGTGGCAATTGCTGTGCCGCCAGAAATACAAAACGGCACGTCAGCACCCAACCTTGCCCCCAATTTTTGCAAGTCGCTTTGGGTGAGTCCTAATTCCCATAATAAATCGATTCCCACTAAGACAGCCGCCGCATTGCCCGATCCGCCTGCTAATCCTGCCGCGATCGGGATATGTTTGTGTAAGGTAATTTCGACTCCGCCATATTCTAGAAATGCTTGGGGAAATTCGTGCTGCATTAATTCCGCTGCACGATAGGCTAAATTCGTCCGATCGAGCGGTACATTAGGATGTCCGCAATGCAGGATAATATTATCAGTGCTAATAGATCTAATTTCGATGCGATCGGCTAAATCTACTGCCTGCATAATCATCACCAGCTCGTGATAATTATCGGGTCTAATTCCTAAGATTTCTAAATGAAGGTTGATTTTAGCTGGAGCGATTAGGGTATAAGATTTCATTTCTAATTCTGGCAGGAAAATACCACAGCTTTCTTACCCTATCTTTGTTCTGGCGATTTGTCTATAGTTCTCGCCCTGCCTGCTTTTCAGTCGATCTGTCACTCTGCTGGATCGATCCTCATAATTTTTTCATTTTCGATTACTTCATGCTATATTTTAGTAATAATGAGAAAATTATGATAATATGTTTAAATCGAATCGAGCCTGGGTTCTATTGAAGTATGCTCGTGCTGTGCCGATCGCTCTTTTACTCGGAGTTTCGTTGTGTGGGTGCGTGCAGACTACTCAGCAAAGTCAACTACCATCCAATCCTACCGCTACGACTCCCGCTCGGACAGATAAAAAAGTCGTTCTTGCCACGTTTACAGTGCTAGCAGACATGGCGCGTAATGTTGCTGGTGATAAGGTAATTGTCGAATCGATTACCAAACCAGGGGCTGAAATTCACGGCTATCAGGTTACACCCAGTGACTTAGCGCGGGGACAAAAAGCCAGTCTAATTTTGGAAAATGGTTTAAACCTAGAACGGTGGGCCGATCGATTCTACAATAGTTTACCAAAGGTGCCACACATCACATTGAGCGACGGGTTCACACCCGTGAGTATTTCCGAAGATAGCTATAAAGGTAAACCCAATCCTCATGCTTGGATGTCGCCGCAAAATGCTTTAATTTACGTTGAAAATATTCGTAAAGCATTGAGCAAACTCGATCCACCTAATGCGGCAACCTATGATACTAATGCTAAAGCATACAGCGAACAAATTAGATCGATCGATCTCAAACTCAAAACAGCAATTGCCGCTGTACCACCTGACAAACGCTACATCGTCAGTTGTGAAGGTGCCTTTTCTTACATTGCCCGTGATTATGGATTAAAAGAAGTATATCTGTGGGCAGTTAACGCCGAACAACAAGCCACCCCAAAACAAGTTGAAAAAGTAATTAATATTGTCAAAGAAAACAAGGTTCCGGCTGTATTTTGTGAGAGTACTGTCAACAACAAAGCACAGCTTCAGGTAGCCAAAGAATCGGGTGCTAAGTTTGCTGGAGTGTTTTATGTTGACTCATTATCTCCTGCCGATGGCCCCGCATCAACTTATCTTAAACTATTAGAATATAATGTCAATACTTTAATCGAAGGCTTGCAAAACAAGTAATGATAGATAAGTTGGTAAATTAGGGAATGAAATTATATATAAATTTTTAAAACTATGAGCGAAATTAGTATTGATGTTGAAAATGTAACAGTTGCATATCATGGTAAAGTTGCCTTACAAAGTGCCTCATTACAACTTAAACCAGGCACAATTTGTGGTTTGATTGGAATGAATGGTGCTGGAAAATCAACATTATTCAAGGCAATTATGGGATTTGTCAAGCCTGCTAGTGGGCGAATCTTAATTAATAAATTACCAATTCGTCAGGTTCAAAAGCAGAACATAGTTGCCTATGTACCTCAGTCAGAAGAAGTAGATTGGAATTTTCCAGTTAATGTTCATGATGTGGTGATGATGGGGCGTTATGGCTATATGAATTTACTCCGAATCCCAAAAGCTCACGATAAAAGTGTTGTGAGAGAAAGTCTAGAGCGAGTAGAAATGTGGCAAATGCAAGATCGCCAAATTGGTGAGCTATCAGGAGGACAAAAGAAGCGGACTTTTTTTGCACGAGCATTGGCGCAAGAAAGCACAGTATTACTTTTAGATGAACCGTTTGCTGGAGTGGATATCAAAACCGAGAAGATGATGATTAATCTCTTAATGGAGTTGCGTCAGAAGGGATACACAATTTTGATTTCTACCCACGATCTAGCTTCGATTAAAACTTTTTGTGACCAAGTGGTATTAATCAACCGGACAATTCTGGCTTACGGTAATACCTCTGATGTATTTACAGAGGAAAATCTATCTCGAACATTTGGTGGATCGATTAGCGATTTATCACTAACAAAGAGTTTTTTAGCGCGAGAAGATCGCTAAGACTAGTCAGTTCATTAATAATTTAGAGTCCTATTATAAAGCATCAGCTATTAACTAATTATGGATATAATTCAATGGTTTGCCGCACCTTTACAGCACGAGTTTATGGTGAAGGCAATCTTAGTCAGTGCCTTAGTTGGAGCTGTTTGTTCGGCTCTTTCTTGCTACATGACTTTGAAAGGTTGGGCGTTAATGGGTGACGCGGTTTCTCATGCAGTCATGCCTGGGGTGGTAATTGCTTACATTCTGAATATTCCGCTAGCAGTAGGCGCGTTTGCATTTGGGGTGGGTTCGGTAATCGCGATCGGATTTGTCAAGTCAAAGACGAGAATTAAAGAAGATACCGTGATTGGGCTGGTGTTTACTGGCTTCTTTGCTTTAGGATTGGTATTAATTTCTAAAGTAAAAAGTGAGATCGATCTCACCCATATTTTATTTGGTAATGTACTGGGTATTTCTAATGATGATATTATTCAAACTATCGTCATTAGTGTCATTACGCTGGGAACCCTAGCAATTTTACGTAAGGATTTAATTTTATTTTGCTTCGATTCGACCCACGCTCGATCGATCGGCTTAAATACCACTTTTCTATATTACGTCTTATTATCATTACTCTCTCTTACTGCCGTCGCCGCACTCCAAACCGTCGGGATTATTCTCGTCGTTGCAATGTTAGTTACACCAGGTGCAACTGCCTATCTATTAAGCGATAGATTCGACACGATGACGTTAATTGCGATGGCTTCGGGGATATTTTCCAGCGTCATCGGTACGTATATCAGTTATCATATCGACGGCTCGACAGGCGGCTGTATTGTTGTTTTACAGACTCTATTATTTATCGTAGCCATGATTTTTGCACCCAAACACGGCTTGTTAGCCAAATCGCGGAATTCCAGATCGGTTGCAGTTGCAGACAGTCAACATTTAGACAAATAATCTAGCGATCGAACGTTGACAAATGGAACAGCAATTGAACACTTTTAAATCTGTCCGAGATGCTTATCGATTGCTTCAAGAATTGAGCGCGCCACTCCATTTAATTCAGCACGTAAAATTAGTTGGCGAAGCAGCCGAAATACTAATTTTACAGTTTCAACAGCTCGATCTTGGATTCGACTTAGATTGGATTAGATTGGGTGTAGCTTTCCATGATACTGGTAAAATATTGCATCCTTCAGAACTTGTCGAGAAAGGTAATCGACATGAAGCCGCAGGCGAGACTCTACTACTATCGCAAGATATCGATCCGAAAATTGCGCGCTGCTGTAGATCGCACGGACAATGGCAACAACTAGAATGTAGTTTTGAAGAACTAGTTGTCGCGCTTGCCGATAATTTGTGGAAAGGCAAACGCAATCGCGAACTCGAACATCGAGTAATTGGCAAAGTTGCCCAGATGCTCGGTAAAGATTACTGGGATGTATTTGGCTGTTTGGAAGATAAATTTGAAGAAATTGCCACGAGCGGCGATTCGAGACTCGCGCGGAGTCTTGTCTTGATAATTTAAAACCGATTTCTAGCGATCCCCAAACGTAGCTCGACAGAGCAAAAACCGCTAAGATCGATATTAGCGATGTTCTCACCACAGAGGCTGCGCCTAGAGATTACTCGGACAAAACATAGAGAACATGCGTTTAATTTTAATGACTGGTAAAGGTGGCGTAGGTAAAACCTCTGTCGCGGCGGCAACTGGATTGCGATGTGCAGAACTAGGACATCGTACGCTCGTGCTGAGTACCGATCCCGCTCACTCGCTAGCAGATAGCTTCGATATGGAAATGGGACACGATCCGCGTGAAGTTCGTCCCAATTTGTGGGGTGCGGAACTGGATGCACTCAAGGAGTTAGAAGGTAACTGGGGTGCTGTAAAACACTATATCACCGATGTATTGCAAGCGCGAGGGATGGAAGGGGTACAAGCTGAGGAGCTAGCGATTCTACCAGGGATGGATGAGATCTTCGGACTGGTGCGAATGAAGCGACACTTTGATGAAGGTATTTATGATGTGCTGATTATTGACTCTGCACCGACTGGGACTGCCCTGAGACTGCTGAGTTTGCCTGAAGTTGGTGGATGGTACATGCGGAAGTTTTATAAGCCGTTACAGGCGGTTTCTGTTGCGCTCAGACCTTTAGTAGAGCCATTCTTCAGACCGATCGCGGGTTTCTCGTTGCCGAATAAGGAAGTAATGGACGCACCTTATGAATTTTACGAGCAAATCGAGGCGTTACAGAAGATTTTGATGGACAATACTGTATCTTCGGTACGGTTAGTTACTAATCCAGAAAAGATGGTAATTAAAGAGTCGCTCCGCGCTCATGCTTATTTGAGTCTGTATAATGTGTCTACAGATTTGGTTATTGCTAACCGCATTATTCCTGAAACCGTTACCGATCCATTCTTTAAAACTTGGAAGGAAAATCAAGAAAAGTATCGCCTCGAAATTCACGAAAATTTCCATCCATTGCCTGTCAAAGAGGTACCTCTGTATACCGAAGAATTGTGCGGTCTCGAAGCATTGGATCGCTTGAAAGAAACTCTCTATGCTGATGAAGATCCCAGTCAGGTTTACTATAAAGAAACGACGACGAGAATCGTGCAAGAAGGAAATAGTCTCTACAGTTTAGAACTGTATCTACCCGGAATCGCCAAAGATCAAATTCAACTCAATAAAACTGGCGATGAATTGAATATCCGGATTGGCAACCACCGTCGGAATATGGTGCTACCACAGGCTCTAGCGGCACTCCAACCGACTGGTGCGAAGATGGATGAGGATTATCTCAAAATTAAATTTGCTTGAGAGGGTAAGCTGTCAGACATTTAAATCACATACTAGATTTTTTGAAAGCGGGGAGGGGGGAGCGGGGCGAGAAAAGTGCGTTCTTGGGCGCGAGCTTTGTGGGGGTAAGGTCGAGGGGAGTGTTACCACTCCGCCCCTCCTATCCGAAACCGAACATGAAACTTTCACTTCATTCGGCTACTCAACGTGTTTTCCATTTGTCACTACGGACTTCCTACTGCCATCGCTGGCAGTTT
>NZ_JANPLS010000334.1:0-9526 GCF_031422475.1 Chamaesiphon sp. VAR_48_metabat_403 | reverse complement strand
CTTTAGGCTTTAGGTTTTAGGCTTTGGAACTGCGTTCCAGGTTTTAAATACTTCTTACTTCTTACTTCTTACTTCTTACTTCTTACTTCTTACTTCTTACTCCCTCCACTCCCCGATTATGGCACTCCAACTCCGCGTCTACGTTCCCCCACATCCATTAATTCAGCACTGGTTGGGGATGGCGAGAAATGTCGAAACTTCGCCGAAAATTATGCGGCAAACTTTGGCAGAATTAGGGAAATGGTTGGCATACGAAGCAATTAGAGAATGGTTGCCGACGATCGAAATCGCGATTCCGACACCAATGGCGGAGACTAAAGCCATTTTCGTCCATCCGCAGACTAAGCTAGCGATCGTGCCAATTCTTAGAGCGGGATTGACATTAGTAGAAGGAATCCAGTCCGTATTACCGCTAGAATCGGCAATTTACCATCTGGGATTAGTCCGGAATGAAGATACATTACTCCCAAGTTGTTATTTAAATAAATTACCCGATCGCTTCGACCCCGAAACGCGGATTATTATCGCCGAGCCGATGTTGGCAACTGGCGGAACAATCATGCACGCAATGGGAGAATTAACCCAAAGAGGCATCGATCCAGCTTTCGTGCGGATTATTTCCATCATCGCCGCACCGCCAGCCTTACAAAAGTTGAGTGAAGTTTATCCGACTTTAAGTATCTACGCCGCCACGATCGACGAACATGTAAATGAAAATGGTTTTATCGTCCCCGGTTTGGGAGATATTGGCGATCGATCTTTCGGCACCTAAATTAGGCTTTAGGTATTAGGCTTTAGGCTTTAGGTGTTAAATGAGTTAACTTTTTGGAGGTAGGATGCCTCAAATACAATTGCGTGCCAAAAACCCAACACCTAACACCTAACACCTAATACCTAATTGCACTACCGACGTTTTGGCAAAACTAATCTCTCACTCTCCGCATTCTCACTGGGAATGATGCGATGTTTAGCCGAGCCGGAAACAGCTTATCAAACCGTGCATAAAGCTGTAGAGATGGGGATTAACCATTTAGAAACAGCACGAGGATACGGACAAAGCGAGACATATTTGGGACTAGCACTTCAGCGCGAGTTACCAGTCGATCGATCGCAGTTGTATATTACAACCAAATTATCGCCGACACCCGATCGAGCATTAATGGCACAGTGGATCGATGAATCTTTAACACGCTTACAGGTAGATTATATCGACTGTCTGGCAATCCACGGCATTAACACCCCCGAACACTTAGCATGGGTGACGAATGGCTGCTACCCGGCAATTGTAGACGCGATCGAGTCGGGTAAGGTCAAACATGTCGGTTTTTCCACTCACGGTAGTTTAGAACTAATTCTCGCCGCGATCGAGACAAAATTATTTGAATTTATCAACCTGCACTATTATTACTTCTTTCAGCGACTGGCACCCGCGATTGCCCTAGCGAGTGAATACGATATGGGGATATATATTATTTCCCCTGCGGATAAAGGCGGAAAACTCTACACCCCGCCGCCGAACTTAGTCACATCGTGCGCGCCACTAACACCCCTAGCCTTTAATTATCGGTGGCTATTGTCCGACGATCGCATTAGTACCCTAAGTCTGGGTGCGGCAAATCCCGACGAACTTTATCCCTCCCTAGATTCAGCCGATGCCAACGATCCGCTGACGAGTGTCGAATTAGATATTCTCGATCGATTAGAGCGACAATTACAAACTAGCCTGAATACCGATCTTTGCAGTCAGTGTCATGCGTGTTTGCCCTGTCCCGCCCAGATTAATATACCTGAAGTATTGAGACTGCGAAATCTGTCTGTTGCTTACGACATGACCGATTATGGCAAGTATCGCTATCAGATGTTTGAAAATGCTGGACATTGGTTCCCAGGCATGAAAGCCAATCGGTGTAACGGGTGTGGAGATTGTTTGCCCCGTTGTCCGCAAGAGTTGAATATTCCGCAATTATTAACCGATACTCACGATCGACTATATACTCGCCAGGGGCGAAGATTGTGGGAATAGATTTATGCAAATAATTCAGATATCTATCGTTCGTAAGCGTCTCCGCAAGGAGAAGGGGAGCGTCTCATCGAAAAAATCGCTCTTAGGTTGGTATATCCCTATTTTTTTCAAAATGTTCTTTGACGAACATTTTTTTGCGGAGCAGCTCTAGAAACACGCACACAGAAGCTGCTGTCCTGGCGCACAACAGACCTTGGTACGATTGCATGAAATAGAAACGAAAATTTTGGGTTTCATCTGTTTCAGGAGGTCGATGGCGATCGGGAAAATATTGTTAAATGGTAACCCTAGACAACCTCCTCAATCTCTCGTTCTTGTAGCGTCGATGCTGCCAAATTAATATTAATTGATTCTTGCTGGCTTCTTAATGTAAACGGTAATACCCAATTTGCAGCCAGAGCATAATCGATCGCATACCGCGCGATCGCAAACATAAAAATACTTTTGCACAGTATTAACCCATCGAGCCAGATTTGGGCTAGTTCAAATTTGTCTGTATCTACTTGAGATAAACCGCGTACCAAACCAAAAGCTAAAACTGCACCAGAATTGAGATGATCGTTACGATCGGCGCGGATGATATAACGGTAAGTAACGCCAAATAAAAAGCCACAGAAAATCGCGATGGCTACTTCTAAAACCAGACTTACCAACAATCGAGCAGAGTTTGATAAAATAAATCGCTCCATGGCGATCGTCAAACCATAGCCGATACCTGCGACAATCCCGCCGAGACTGCCTGCTTTTACTGATTCGATTCGTTCTAGTCGATCGTGCATGGGTACTGAGTATAGGGAAAGAGGTACCCAAAAATCAACTTTGTGCAAACTAATGTAAATGACCCAGATCGCCAGCGCGCGTGTGGGGGAATCATTGTAAAGTAGATTGCAGTTCGGGTCGTGCGGACGAGTCATAGAAATCGCCCCTCGACCAGCTAAAATATTAGTAGTAATTCAAACCCAAACAATGGTAGACCGTCCAATCAAGAAAGCCGATCGTCAAAATCCACCTGTTGAGAGTGACGGTACCCCCAAGTCTTCTGAAGCCCCTAGCAAGAAGAGTAGTTCTAGCCGTGGTGGTGAAAAGGGTGGTGGCAGAAGAGACTCAAATAAAAGAGAAGAATCTAAACCCCCAGAAAATCTCGCCCTGATGAGAGGCCCCAAACCCAGCAAAGCCAAGCCTCCCACGCTCAAGGAAGCAGAACCAGAAGTGATGCAAGAAACTGCAACTGAAGAGACTTCAGCAGAAGTAACAACTCCAGATGAGGCTTAAAGGAGTCGATCGTAATTTAGTTAAATTTTAACCCCCCAGCAGGTCTCGATCGGTCGATCGAGACCTTTGTTTTTACCCCTGTTAATGTGAGCTGTTGGCACCGAGAAAGGTCAAGTTATGCTCATAAAGAAGATTAATAAAATTGGAATCGATCGGATCGAATACCAATTGCCAATTTCAGTAAAGAGGGCAAATATTTATTAGCTGGCGGAGATGATCGGATGCCAATGGTATGGCAGATCGATCGAGATATCCAGACTTTAATCGAGCAAGGTTGTCAGTGGTTAAAACAAGAATATATTCAGTCTCATCCGCTCGATGCCAAGAAAGCGAAATGCTTGCTGGTAAATTAGTGAGTAAGATATTAGTACTGCAACAACCCGTGGGGAACCATACAGCACTTTCCAGTAATATAGAGTACGTTACCCGAACCCCGATCGAGCCTACATCCTCGATCGATTGGTTTGCAAGTTACAGTTGTCGTACTCGATCGTTCGATCGGAATTTCCCCTTCTAACCTCTATCCTTCACTCCACATGGCATCTATTCGCGAATTGCACCATCAGCTTGTCACCAAAGAACGATCGGCAGTAGAAATCGCCACAGAAGCGATCGCACGAGTCGAGCAGCTCGAACCCAAACTGCGGAGTTTCTTATGTACCACACCCACTCAAGCTCTGGAGCAGGCAAGATTAGTAGATGCCAAAATTGCCGCAGGTGAAGATATTCCCCTCCTAGCGGGGATTCCGATCGCGCTTAAAGATAATATGTGTACCCAGGGTATCGCCACTACCTGCGGTTCCAAAATTCTGGCTGGCTTTATTCCCCCTTATGAATCTACCGTCACCCAAAAACTCAAAGATTTAGGCGCAGTATCCCTGGGTAAAACCAACCTCGATGAATTTGCAATGGGGAGTTCCACTGAAAACTCTGCCTATCAAGTCACCGCCAATCCTTGGGATCTAGAGCGAGTACCGGGCGGATCTTCAGGCGGTTCGGCTGCGGCTGTAGCGGGGTCAGAATGCGTTGTATCGCTCGGTTCCGATACTGGCGGCTCGATTCGTCAGCCTGCGTCTTTTTGTGGCGTGGTGGGGCTAAAACCGACCTATGGATTGGTATCGAGATTCGGATTGGTGGCTTATGCCTCTTCTCTCGATCAAATTGGGCCATTTGCGCGTACTGTCGAAGATGCCGCTATTTTACTCGAAGCGATCGTCGGTCACGATCCTAAAGATTCTACCAGCCTCAATATTAAAACGCCCAAATACTCCCAATTACTCACGCCAGATTTACCCAAAGGCTTAAAAATCGGCGTAATTACCGAAACTTTTGGTGAAGGTTTAGATCCGCAAGTTGCCGAATCCGTCCGTCAGTCGATCGAACATTTCCGTTCTCTAGGTGCGGAAATTCAAGAAATTTCTTGTCCCCGCTTCCGCTATGGTTTGCCCACATATTACGTCATCGCCCCATCCGAAGCATCAGCAAATTTAGCCCGCTACGATGGTGTTAAATACGGCTTCCGCGCCGAGGCTGATAACCTGATGTCCATGTACACCCAAACTAGAGCCGCCGGATTTGGTGCCGAAGTGCAACGGCGAATTATGCTGGGTACCTACGCGCTCTCAGCGGGTTATTACGATGCTTATTATCTCAAAGCTCAAAAGGTAAGAACGCTCATCGAGCAAGACTTTAAAACTGCGTTTAGTCAAGTCGATATTCTGATTACCCCTACCGCACCGACGACGGCTTTTAAAGCTGGCGAAAAAACTGCCGATCCTTTGAGCATGTACCTCTCCGACTTAATGACTATTCCCGTCAACCTCGCTGGCTTGCCCGGAATTAGTATCCCCTGCGGCTTTGACGATAACGGAATGCCGATCGGGATTCAACTACTCAGCAACGTCTTACGCGAAGATCTGTTGCTGCAAGTCGCTCACGTTTACGAGCAGTCTACCACCTGGCACACGCGATCGCCGCAACTATAAAAAAGGTAAAAGATCGATTTTTCGCAAGACATTGCCCCTACCCAATTTTTTAGTTACCCTAGCGATGGCGATCGATATCGCTAGGGTAACAACCGGAGTAGATCGGAACTAAATTGTGAAACATAACACATGTTACTATCTAAAATATAGTTATCGTTTAAATTTTAGATCGGTACGAATTGGGGAAACTAGTTTAAAAGTAATTTTAAGCAAGGAAGATATCTATGAAGGAAGCAATTAAACAATCTCTAAGTAACACGTCTGTATACGATCTAGCCAGATCAGTTGCGAATATAGTCAAAAGTTTAAATTACCAACTAGTCAGAAAATTCGGTAGTGTCGATCGGCAAATAGTTGCTAATTATTTTCAAGAAAATGAGATTCGGAAGTTGCACATCGGCTGTGGTGGTAACATGCTACCTGGGTGGTTGAATTCAGATCTGAAGCCATTTTCACCGAATATTTTTAATCTCGATGCCACTAAACCTTTTCCACTAGAAAACGATCGATTCGATTGCGTATTTAGCGAACACATGATCGAGCACATATCATATGCCGATGGATTATTAATGTTGACTAGTTGTTTCCACGCCCTCAAGCCTCAAGGAAAAATCAGAATATCAACACCCAATCTGCCATTTTTAATCGATCTTTATAAGGAAGGTAAATCTAGTCAGCAACACGAATATATTAAATGGGCTACGCATGAATTCGTTCCACATGTCGATGCTTATCACGACACATTTGTAATTAATAACTTTGTGCGCGACTGGGGTCATCAGTTCATTTATGATGAGAAGACGCTGCGATTATCTTTAGAAAGAGCCGGATTTACCAACATTGTCAAATGCAATCTCAATGACAGTAACATCGATTCATTTAAAAATTTAGAAAATGAGAGTCGATTGCCAGCAGGATTCTTGAAATTAGAAACACTCACGCTTGAAGCAACAAAATTAATTAACAGTTAAGAACGATCGAAGATGGTGTGTTATCCTCACTGTCAAATTCTAAATTTACGATCGAAATTAATGTAGGGGCAATGTCTTGTCGTTTTCTTATTCGGGGGGAACCCTAGACATAAAAACGCCGCTGTCTTGTGTCGCATAATCCGGGAGGTTCCCTCCCGGCTGCGTTGGCGAAGCCTCTGCCTTAGCAGATACCGCTTCATGAATTGCCCCTACATTAATTTCGGAGTTGTCTATTGACTAGTTACTAGTACTTGAGAGCGAATTTTGGCAACTAAATCGCTGAGTTCGTCTCGATCGAGTCGATAACTTAACGGATGAGCAATTAGTCTGGCACTGCTGTAAAATAGAGTTTCAATCTCGATCAGACCGTTTTCTCTGAGTGTTTTACCCGTCGATACTAAATCGACAATTGCCTCAGACATACCCGTAATCGGCCCTAATTCGACCGAACCAGAAAGTGGTACGATCTCGATCGGTAGATCGATACTATCAAAATAATCTCTAGCACAATGCACGAATGTCGAGGCGACTCTACCGTGCGCGGGTAAATCTAATGTATTCCGGTAGGGACTATTTTCTTTGACTGCTACCGACAGTCTACAGGTACCAAATTTGAGATCGACTAATTGAGCGACTTGAGGAGTTTTTTCTCGCAGTACATCATACCCGACAATTCCTAATTGAGCTTGTCCGTATTCTACATAAACGGGGACATCATGATTCCTAACCAGTAATGCTTTAGCGCGATTGGTGGGATCTGTAATTTGAAGTTGGCGGTTATCTTTTTCTAAGAAGGCACTAAAGTCTAAACCAACAGACTGAAATAGCTGGATACAATCTTTTAGCAAACCACCTTTTGGTAAGGCTACGGTAATCATTGAATTAGATGGGAGTGGGGAGTGGGGAGTGGGGAGATGGGAGATGGGAGATGGGAGATGGGAGTGGGGAGATGGGAGTTAGGAGTTGGGGATTTTTATTATTTATCATTCCGAACTCCGAACTCCGAACTCCCCGCTCCCCGCTCCCTACTTATTACTTAATTCTCGATTACTTTGTTGATGAATAATGCGATCGATTGTACCGAGGGGGATCGAGGAGATTAACTTACGAGTATATTCTTTTTGTGGCGATCGGTAGATATTTTCGGCAGAATTGATTTCTTCAAGTTTACCTTGATTCATTACCATAATGCGATCGCTCATAAATTTAACTACGCTCAAGTCGTGGGAGATAAAAATATAGGTAAGATTGAATTCACTTTGTAACTCTTTAAATAGGTTTAATACCTGCGCTTGAACCGAGACATCGAGGGCGGATACCGACTCGTCGCAGATGATAAACTTAGGATTGAGTGCAAGCGCACGGGCGATACATACCCGCTGGCGTTGACCGCCAGATAGTTGGTGTGGATAAAGTTTGAGATAATCTGGATGCAGCCCAACTCGTTGTAATAAATATTCGGCACGTTCTTGACGTTGTGCTTTGCTTTTAAGTGTTTTATGAATTACTAGCGGTTCGACAATTAAATCGCAAATACTCATCCGAGGATTGAGCGCGCTAAATGGATTTTGGAAAACAATTTGTAACTCTCGGCGCAAGATTTGCATCTGTTCGCCTCGGAGTGTGGTAATATCTTGACCTTGAAAATAAATCGAACCCGATTGAGGTTCGATTAATCTGAGAATCGTGCGGGCGAGAGTACTTTTACCACATCCAGATTCGCCCACCAAACCGAGTGTTTCACCTGAATTAACATGAAAGGAAATATCATTTACTGCCCAAGTATATTCTTGATGATTCTTCCCAAACATACCGCGTGCGGGAAAACCAACTTTTAAGTTATTAACTGCTAAAATTGGTGTCAACCGATCGTCTATTTCGGGTGCTTTGAGTTCGCGATTATCGATGGTTGTGTCTTGCATTACAACCGATAATGGTTGCGGCTTTTCGAGAATTTCAATACTACCATCCGCACGAACGCGTTCTTCCATAAAGTCCTTAATTGTCGGCAGAATTGAGGTCGCTCGATCGGGACGCGGACGACAGGCTAATAAACTTTTAGTATAGGGATGGGTGGGATTCTGAAATAGTTCTAAAATCGGTTTGCACTCAACTATTTTCCCTTTATACATAACTGCTACCACATCGGCAATTTCAGCAATAATTCCCAGATCGTGAGTGATAAAAATCATCGACATTTCCCGCCGATCTCGTAACTCTTGAAGTAGTTCGAGAATTGTTGCTTGGACAGTCACATCCAACGCTGTTGTCGGTTCGTCCGCAATTAACAAAGTCGGATTACAAGAAATTGCCATTGCGATCGTTACCCGTTGTAATTGCCCGCCCGAAAGTTCGTGCGGATAACGTTCTAGCCACGATAATTTTTGCTGATTAATCGCATCATTAAGTTCTCGATCGCTCGGCTCCGCTGTCGGTAGTTCTAACAATTTAGTATTAGCTAAATACTGCTCTTTTAACCGATCGTCGCTGGGAATTAGCTTGACTTCTTGCAATACATAAACAGCTTGCCGACGAGCCTCAGCCGCCGATAAAGATTGATGCTGAGTAATTGCTTCGACTAATTGATAACCGATCGTAAATACCGGATTGAGCGAAGTCATTGGCTCTTGAAAAATCATCGCCATTTGCGCGCCGCGATAACTCGAAAATTGTGCTGGAAATAACGAGAGTAAATCGATCCGTGGAGGTGTACCCCCATCCCGCTCGTTACCCTGAAACCACACCTCACCCTGGGTAACTTTACCCGCACCAGGCAGCAATCCCATTACCGCCAGAGATGTTACCGATTTACCAGAACCAGATTCACCCACAATGCCTAGTGTTTGCCCCGGCTGTAGCGCAAAAGAGATCCCATCAATCGCAGGTTGCTTGGCACCGAGGAATTGCACCCGTAAATTACGAACATCCAGGACGGGAGATCGATCGGCCATAGGTAGATCTAAAATGAGAGTCGATTTAACTAAGATAGCTCTATCTTACGCTATCGATCGGTACAAGTTGCTACGATCGATTGCTACTAAATTATGGCAATACTGTAATATGTCGATCGATCGTAAATCGGATTTATAATGGTACATCACCAGCAGATCGGGGCACATTCAGATCGATCGAGCTGTCACTATTAGCTAGACGACAAGTTTTCAACAGCAGAAAAATTCATGATTGGAATCCTCGCTGTATTATCAGTCTCTGCTGCGGCTGGAATGCGAATCGATCTGAATGTGCCCCGTTCGACTGGCGACATACCATTATAA
>NZ_JANPLS010000333.1:0-4180 GCF_031422475.1 Chamaesiphon sp. VAR_48_metabat_403 | reverse complement strand
ACGCACGACTGATGGTGTTAGCAGTCGTCAGCAATCGAATTAGTTACTGGCTACGCCAACGATATCGAAACCACCGCTTACTCTATCTCCCAATCTTCAAGTTGTAGATCGTCAACACGCTTGAATTCCCTAGTATTGTGGGTGACAAGAGTTAAGTTATGACTTAATGCGATCGAGGCTATTTGCAAATCATACGGGCCGATTGGAGTTCCCAATGCTTCTAATCGAGTGCGGACAGTCCCAAATATCATCGTTGCGGAATCATCAAATGGCAATGAGACAAATTGAGCTAGAAATTCCTGCTGTGCAGCCAGATTTCGCTCTGGTTTTGCACTTTTGAGCGCACCATAAAATAATTCAGATTTGACAATCGAGCAAACAGTAATATCTTGAATTTTCGTCGCTTCCAATTTCTGTTTTAAGGTTAAATTTTTACCTCGCAGGTAGATAATGCAGGTATTGGTGTCAAGTAAAAATTTCATAGGATCGGTTCGCGCTCCGATTGTTCGCCTTGGGGATGGCGGAGAAAGGTTTCATCATCGATGCAACCGTAAAATTTGGGAGCGGGATATGTAGCGTCTACGATCTGAACACTTGACTCGGTTGGGGTGTAGTTGGATCGTAAGAAGGCAATAAAGCTCATCACTTGTCGTTGCGCTTCTTGTGGTAGTGAGGAAAATTCATTTAACATTTCCTGGCTGGTCATAATAACACCTCTGGATAGTTATTTTAATTTTAATCGATAGTCTATTAATCGCACGGATTTTACCACAATCTACCTAAAGGCAGTGGCTCTAAGCCCACACGATCGGTTACATTAATCTATTAATTCCTCAAATCACTCTCGCAACATAGCTCGATCGAATGACATCCGAACCCTTGCCAGAATCAAATCCGAATCTCACAGCTAAATTCCCGATCGTCGGGATAGCAGCTTCGGCTGGGGGTTTAGAAGCTTTTACCCAGCTCCTGAGCCATTTGCCGATCGATACTGGGATGGCATTCGTCCTGATTCAACACTTGTCACCCGACAGGGAGAGTCTCTTAGCGGAGATTTTTACGAGGGCGACAAAAATGCTGGTGACTCAGGTACAGCAAGGGATGGTGGTAGAGCCGAATCGGGTGTATATAATTCCACCGAATACTCAGATGAAGCTATCTGAGGGCACGTTCCAGTTATCGCCCCGCGAGAAGGTTTTGGGTAAATATATGCCTGGAGATGTCTTCTTGATCTCGCTGGCAGCAGATCGTGGCAATCGGGCGATGGCGGTAGTACTATCGGGGGGTGATGGTGATGGTAGCTTAGGTTTGACGGCAATTAAGGAAGCAGGTGGTGTGACATTCGCTCAGTGTGAGGACTCGGCTAAGTTCGATAGTATGCCGACTTCGGCGATTGCCACTGGGAATGTGGATTTTGTGTTGCTGCCGGAGCAAATTGCCGTAGAATTAATTGATATCAGTCGCAATCCGCTCTCAAGCGATCCGCAACTATCGATCGCAGCGGACGAGCGAGAAGTACTCCCCCCACAAGCTGCTTTGACGACGATTTTCGCCCTGCTTAAAGCAAATACGGGTGTCGATTTTAGTTATTATAAACCTAAGACTCTCGATCGGCGGATTCAGCGGCGGATGTTGCTGCGTAAGCTCGAACGGTTGGACGATTATGTTGCGTATCTCGAAGCGCATCCGACTGAAGTTAAGGCACTGTACGAAGAAATCCTGATTCATGTGACTAGTTTTTTCCGCGATCCTCTGGCTTTTGAGCTGCTGAAAACCACAGTTTTTCCAACTATTACCCAAAATAAGTCGGCGGAGTTGCCAATTCGGATTTGGGTAGCGGGTTGTTCGACGGGGGAGGAAGTTTATTCGATCGCGATTTGTCTGTTAGAGTTCTTGTCAGAGCGCGATCTCCATTCCTCAATTCAGATTTTTGCCACAGATATTAGCGAACCCGCCATCGAAATAGCTAGGGCGGGGATTTATCCCGCAGCTCGGATGGTGGATGTTTCCGCAGAACGCTGTTGTCGCTTCTTTTATCCGATCGAGGGTGGATATCACATTAGTAAGGCAGTGCGCGAACTCTGTATATTTGCCCGCCAAGATTTGAGTAGCGATCCGCCGTTTTCTAATCTCGATCTGGTTAGTTGTCGGAATGTGATGATTTATCTCGGTGATGTGCTCCAGAAAAAGATTATACCGATTTTTCATTACAGTCTGAATGCTGCTGGCTTTCTCCTGCTTGGCACATCAGAAAGTATGGGAAAATATGGAGATCTGTTTAATGTTATTGATAAAAAACACCGAATTTACGCCAAGAATCCGACGATAACTCGGCCCCCATTATCATTTAGCCCTAGTAATTATCCAGCTAAAATGAGCTTCCAAAGTAAAGGCTTGGGCGATAAAAACTTTGGCGATCGCCAGTCGATAATTGCGGCACCAGAATTCGATCTTCAGGTGTATATCGATCGCTTAATCGTCGATCGATATACACCAATCGGGGTAGTAATCGATGACAGAATGCAAGTCTTGCAATTGCGGGGTGAGATCGATCGATATCTAAAGCTAGTGTCTGGAGTTGCCAATCTCGATTTATTTAACCTCGTGCGCGCAGGTTTTTCGCTCGAACTTCGATCGGCTATTTATCAAGCGCAACAACATCATCTCCCCGTCACGACTCAAGGACTGCAAGTCACAGATAGCGAACGGTTGAGTAGCTTTAATCTTCAGGTGATCCCATTTAAGCTACCTAACGTCGAGGAAAGCCACTTTTTGGTGCTATTTGAAGATGTCCCAATCAGTAATAGTGAGGATGCTGAGTCGATCCTGCCGCCCCAGGGCGATGTTGAGCGAGAAAATGTCCGCCTCAGGCAAGAACTCACCACTGCCCTGGAAGAACGCAGAGCAACTCAAGAATATTTACGGGCAATTATTCAAGAGCAGGAATATAGCAATCAAGATCTCAAAGTTGCTAATGAAGAAATCTTGTCGAGCAACGAAGAACTCCAAAGTACGAATGAGGAACTAGAAACCGCTAAAGAAGAGATTCAAGCAACTAATGAAGAACTCCATACCACTAATGAAGAACTCCGGTGCCGCAATACGGAAGTAGATCTAATCAATAACGATTTGACTAATTTGCTCTCTAGTATTAACATCCCCATTTTGATGTTAACTAACGACATGCAAATTCGCCGCTTCACGCCGATGGCGCAACGGTTATTTAATTTTGTGTTGACTGATACCGGAAGACCGTTGAGTGATATCACCACCAATCTAAATCTGCCCGATCTAGAGCCATTAATTGCGGAGGTACTAGAAACTCTCAACATCAAAGAACTCGAAGTCCAAACTCTCGCCGGAGCTTGGTATACTCTCCGCATCCGCCCCTATCGCACCACCGAAAATCGGATCGATGGCGTAACGATCGTCCTGCTCGACATTGATGCCCTCAAGCGCAGTGCTGCCAACATCGCCGCTGCCCGAAATTATGCCGAAGCGATCGTCGAAACCGTCCAGGTACCACTTCTAGTGATCGAATCAGATTTTCGGGTAAACACCGCCAATCGCTCGTTTTGCGAGACATTTGAGGTGTCCCAACTCGAAACCGCCCACTCGACAATTTTCGAGCTGGGGAATGGACAGTGGGATATTCCCGGTTTGCGATCGATCCTAGAGGAGATGTTTACCACCGAGCGGATTCTCTACAACTTTGAGGTCACACATTTATTCGATCGCATCGGTCAGAAAACCATGCTGCTCAATGCGGTCAAGATTAATACCGCTGAGGATACCAACCGGATTTTACTATCGATCGTCGATATTACTGCCCGCCAGCAGTATGAAACCGAACGATCGCATCTACTCGAACAGGAGCAATCAGCCCGTCAGTCAGCCGAGACTGCCAATAGTGCTAAAGACGATTTCCTCGCCAACCTCTCCCACGAGCTGCGAAACCCACTCACCGCGATCATCGGCTGGGCACAACTTCTCCGCGCTCACAAACTAGAACAGACGAGGATCGATCGGGGTTTGGATGTCATCTATCGCAGTGCCAAAGCGCAATCTCAACTAATTGAGGACATGCTCGATCTGTCCCGCATCGCTAACGGTAAATTGCAGCTCGATCCGCAACAGCTCGATTTAGTCTCAGTTGTGAACATGGCAATTGAATCCGTCC
>NZ_JANPLS010000332.1:0-8056 GCF_031422475.1 Chamaesiphon sp. VAR_48_metabat_403 | reverse complement strand
AGGGTGTTTGAAAAGTATAGATTGAATCCCCCCAGCCCCCTTAAAAAGGGGGAGCAAGAGTCAAAGTTCCCCTTTTTAAGGGGGATTTAGGAGGATTGACAGCCTGCAATCGTATCAAATAAAACTTTTCAAACAGCCTCTTAGAACTAAATCCCCCAAACCCCCTTAAAAAGCGGATGCGCGAACTGTTCGGGTTCCCCGACAGTGTAGCGCACCAAGCAGCTTGCTCAGATCCGGTCTTAGTCCCCCTTTTTAAGGGGGATTTCTAGGGTTTTCGCTTCTAACTAGAGATGTGTGTACAGGGTAGCTTGAAAAGGGGGGAACCGGATGGAAGTCCCCCTTGAAAAGGGTGATTTAGATCTACCCCGCACTCAGGTTAGTTAACTAACTTAAAAATAATCGATAAGCCGGATTAGTGCGTTCGTCCCAGTAACGATATGGGGTACGATCGAGAAAATCTGCCCAGGCACTCATTTCAATGGGTGGAACTTCGATGCCGATTAAAATCCGTCCGTAATCAGCACCATGATTACGATAGTGAAACAGGCTGATATTTAAATCGGGATTCATACTATTGAGAAATTTCGTTAGTGCGCCAGTACGTTCGGGAAATTCAAACCGATAGAGTAGTTCGTCTTGAGCCACAGGCGAACGTCCGCCGACTAAATGACGCAGGTGTAGTTTTGCCATTTCATCGTCGGTGAGATCGAGCGTATCAAAGCCTTCGGCTGCTAACTTACCGATAATGGTAGTAGTATCAGCGCGATTTTGCACGCGAACGCCGACAAAAATATGCGCTCGATCGGTATTTGCCATCCGATAATTAAATTCTGTCAGATCGTGCGTACCCAAACAGGTACAAAACCGCCGAAAACTCCCCCGCTCTTCGGGGATAGTTACCGCCAAAATCGCTTCCCGACGTTCGCCAACTTCCGCACGCTCGGCGACAAATCGCAACCTGTCAAAGTTCATATTCGCCCCACAAGCCACGGCGACTAGAGTTTTATCCTGAATGCCTTCGCGTTCGATATAAGCCTTCGCACCCGCGATCGCAAGTGCGCCCGCAGGCTCTAAGATCGATCGGGTATCCTCAAATACATCCTTAATTGCCGCACAAATATCATCGGTATCGACCAAAATTACCTCATCGACGTACTGCTGACACAACCGGAAGGTTTCTACCCCAACTTCCTTCACAGCTACCCCATCGGCGAATAATCCCACCCGATCGAGTTTAACCCGTTTGCCCGCAGCTAGCGATCGACTCATCGCATCCGCATCGACTGGTTCCACCCCAATAATTTTCGTCTGTGGATACAGCCGCTTCACATATGCCGCAATCCCCGCAATCAATCCACCCCCACCGATCGCCACGAATATAGCATGGATCGGCTGTTGATGTTGCCGTAAAATTTCCATGCCGATAGTGCCTTGTCCCGCAATCACATCGGGATCGTCAAACGGATGAATGAAAGTCAAGCCTAGCTCTTTACCCAGCTCGTAGGCGTGCCCGTAAGCATCATCGTAAGTATCTCCCCACAAAATGACCTCAGCACCCCTAGCAGCTACCGCATTGACTTTCATTGCTGGAGTAGTCACAGGCATCACAATCGTAGCGGTAGTCCCCAATTGCTTGGCACCTAGCGCGACACCCTGGGCGTGATTCCCCGCCGAAGCGGCAATTACGCCCCGTGCCAATAGTTCCGGCGAGAGTTTTGCCATCTTATTATAGGCTCCTCGCAACTTAAAGGAGAAGACGGGCTGCATGTCCTCCCGTTTGAGCAAAATTTGATTTTTCAGCCGCTCAGAGAGAATGGAGGCGCGATCGAGTGGAGATTCGATCGCGACATCGTAGACAGCAGCAGTTAGGATTTTTTGCAGGTAGTCGGGATCGCTAGACATGGACGGATCGAGTTTGAGTGAGTGAGATCTAGTCTACAATCCTTCCGATCGTTGGCGTTGGCACAGCCTCTCGTTCGCGTTGGCGAAGCCTCTGCCTTAGCAGAAGCGTCTCGGAGAGAAGAGAAGCCTATCCTGCGGATAATCTCATGATGGCATTGCCGATTTGAGGCTCATGTTCTCTCCCCGCTCTCTTGAAAAGTTGCTCTACTTGGGCTTCACCTTCTCCTAACGGAGACGCTACGCGAATGGACGGATTCCTCGTCAAAAAAGGTGAGACAGCGGCGTTTTTATATCTCCTGTCGGAGAGGCTCCGCCAACGGGGGTTCCCCCCGAATAAGAAAACGACAAGACAAGACGGCGCAAAGCCCAAGACCGCACTTTTCGCTCCCCGCTATCTCCCATTCATACTAGGATTAAATTCAAAATTATTAATAATCGGATCGTTTTTATCGGTCATATATCCGAGCAGTTCATTGAGTTCCATCACGCGAATATTCGATTTACTCACTAGATTGGGATATACTTTACTGACGGTCGATCGCAGCGTTGTTTCACTAAAGAAAATCGGTACGATCTCGCGATTATCGCGTCGAAAAGTTAAGTACTGGTCTTGTCCAGATTTAGATTTAATCGTCGCGATAAATACTGGAGAACTATCGATTTGCGTCACTTTTTGACCGCTGCGATTGAGGATGGTTAATGCCGAAGCCGACTGCTGGGCGGTTGGTACGTAGACATACTTGAGTTCTTCGGGTTTATTTTTATTTTCTTGCTGGCGGCGATAGATTTCACCCAAACTGACGGATGTAACTTTCACCAGTTTAACCAAATCTGGCTGTTGGGCTTTGAGATTTTTATCGATGAAAGTCTGTGCGTCTCGATCTGAAAGAAATACGCCCGTAGAAAATTGAGTGGTGGAATTTTGACCGGGAGTATTTAATCTAGTTTCAACTAACGTCCCTTTATCGTCAGTAATCACATAAACAGGAACATTCTGCAATTTGGCAATTACCTGAGCCTCTGGAATTGCCCGTGCGGGAGTATTAATTAATGCGCTACTCAGGATACTAACACCGAACGATCCGATCGCGAATAAACAGCGGCAAGCTAATTTCATAGAGAATACACCTTTTTAACTTATGTTGTAACTATCATCAATGACCCCTAGATTAACAGATTGTGCCTAGATTTAGATCCGATCGATTTTATCCTGGCTTCGATAATCGTCGGATAAATGTGGGAAAATCGATCGCATCGCCGAGTGCATCTTCCCATGCCATCGGCATCGATGGAATCGTGCATACTCGGTATGGCTCACCAAAGCGCGTGTCGAAACCCACCAGCTCGGAGCCACCATTATCCCCAATGCCGATAAACCCTGGCAAGCAGGATTGAATCTCGTAAGCTTGGTTCTGCTCGATCGCGCTGCGTGCTGACCAGATCCTGACATAATTAGGATATCCAGACAATTGCGCTGAGCCACCATCGCTCGATCTCAGCAATTCTAAATACTCAGACGGTAACTCGATGGGACACTAAGACACCAAAGCCTTTATATCTTCCGCCGCCGCTGGAGAATTGCCATCCCACCGATCTTTTCCACTTAACAGAAGTGTCTGTAAATCCATCAGATCCTCCACTTTAGGAAAGCCAAACTAGCACGCCTTCATCCTCAGAAACCGATGCATAAAAAGCTTTAAATTGACAAAATAATTCCAGTAGATATTGAAAAGATTCGTCGCTCTCGTTGCCATTGATTTTGTAGACTCCAGCTCGGCGCATTGCTACCGGATTCCAGTGTGTACCCAGCATATCTGCATCAACTCGATCTAGCTTATCTTGAATTGCGTAGACTTCGATCGGCGATAGATAATGAATCGGATGACCGATCTTTTCACCCCCTAAACTTAGCACTTCGTCACCAAATATTGCTTTCTCTGCCCAGTCTTCCCCTGCTAATTTATCGCCACCATTACGTCGCTGCGGCGAGAGTAAATAATAGAGCATATCCCATTTTCGATGGCATAAATTTCGCTCTTCGATACCAGGATAATCTCGAATTAACTGTCGAGCTTCCTGTGCAAATTCCACTAAAAATCGATATTCAGCCTCATCGCAGAATTCCGCACTGTCTTCTAATTCAGATTGAGACAGCAATGCGTTTTGTGGGAAAAATTCTAGATGACGACAGAATTCATCTACCTGTCGCGATCGTGCTAACAGGACACAATTATCGGGGATGACTTGATAATTTATATCTAATCCCATATCGACACGAATCTCGCATTTTAACTATCAAACAATACCGTAGTCATATAATTTTCTGCCCATTCCGTACCGAAGGCTTTTTCTAATACCCTGCGGGTTTTGTCGTTTTGTTGTTGCTTGGTAGAATAATAATTTTGCGCGGTGACGATTTCGGCGCGCTCGATATTGCTAACCGGGCTGGCTTGGGCGGCTTGTTGACAGTGAATCGTCAGCATGGCAGTAACTCGATCGAAAAACCACTGCTCTTCTTCAGGAGTCGATGGGCGCACGAAAAAGCAAAACTCTGAAAAAATATCTGCCCAAGCGGGTAACTCGCGGGGTTGGCTGAAGGTGTGAGTGGGTAATTGCAGCAGGGGCACTCGATAATTATCTGGCAATACCCGGCGCGCATTGAGCGGCGATAAATCGGCAATCGCCGCGCTGATTTGCCCGCGCCCAGCGACGATATCCGATCCAAACATCGGTAGGGCATATTCAGGATGCGGAAACATCACACAATGAAGGATATCTAAATTCGGACCGACTTGGGCGAGTTCGAGGTGAAGTTTCCGAAATTGGGGCGTTTGATAGCACTTATTTTCGATAACTAGCTTTTCCCCTTCCAACCGCCCTTCGACATATCCCAATTCGGATGGGAGATGATAGGGTGAGAGATCTAGGTACTGTGCCCAGATAGTTTCGATCGCGTTGGCGAGATGTTCGATCAGCCCGTGTTGGCGCGATCGTAGTGATTGGGTGCTAGTTTCCATCATAAATTCAAGAGCCGATCCATGTTGTGTCATCTCCCGATCTGCGGCGGTGGGGATGACACGCATACATCGAGATTGGTACAATTTATTGACAAAGAGATACCATTATACCTAACAAATATTAACAGAATCAGTTAAATAGCTCTGTAAAACTTCATCTTTATTTAGAAGGACTAATTTCGCAGCAACCACTTTTGACTGTTGAGCCGTAAAACTACGCCAGAGACAAGTAAATCGAGGGTAATTTTACGTTCGTCGATCAGGAATGATTCGATCGTACTCGATGTGGTAGCTCCATCGGCACAAGAAATCGCCCGTTGACCCTGGATATTATCATCGAAGAAGTAGACATTAAATTGACGTTTGCCGTCATTCCAACGACCTACCACTTGACTGCACTCTGGGGCGGTTTCAAAGCCCTTAACGGCGATTCTAGACCGCTCTAGCACGACTTGGAGATCGGTAACCCCTTTATCTGTCAGAGCTTGAGTGAGGGCAGGTAAATAATCTTGCCCGATGAAGTCGGCAAAAGGTTTTGCTTCGAGTGCGGGGGGCTTTTCCTTTTTGGGCGCAACGGTTTTTTCTGCCGCTCCAGTGGGCGCGCTAGCATCATCGGTAGCACTAGGCGCGGCGGGTTTAGCTTTTTTCCCAGCGGCTTGAGCTGCGGGAACTACATTTTCGGCGGATTCTTCTACCATATCGATCGATTACGCTGCTATTGAGGGCATCTGCTTTTATGATTTTACCTCAAGCACTGCGTGGGGGATAGGGAGTGGGGGAGTGTGGGAGGATGGGGAAGGGTGGGAGGATCGCTCGACTTGCGTGACGGGGGAATAGCGGTTAATTTAGTGAGTTAGCAACAAAGCTCCAGATGGCTACGGTGATAAATCCGACTGCGAGGGCGAAGCCGAGTAAGCCGATGATTAGTAAAGCGATAAATAATTTATCGGCTTTAGCACTGGGAGTGGGTGCTTGGGCGTGACTTTCCACAATTTGCATATTCCGCAAATTAGCCTTAGAAAACACATCAAAAACATCGCCCAATACGGGTACCGAACCGACGACAGTATCAAGAACTAGATTCGACACCATCCGCATTAATGCTTCGCGCGGTAAACCCATCCGGGCGGCTTCGATAATAATATAGCCAGATAATGCCGCACTGACGGTATCCCCACCGCCTGGAATCAAGCCCAAAATCGGATCTAGACCGATGCGTTGTTTGGTACCAGGAATGACAATCGCCCCATCGAGTAATTGGCTGATTTGCCGCAACCGCTTGAGACGCGGCATGTGGGAACTATGGATGGCATCGATCGCATTGTGAGTGGTGTCGTCCATAACTTAAAGTATCTCGATCGGCTTGATGGTGACGATTCGCAGTTTATCACAGTCCGTCAGTCGCGATCTTCATCCCATGTAGTCCAGCACTATTCCTAACAATCGATCGCCACCATTAGGCAGTTAAAATAAAACTGCCCTAAAACCACTAGCAATAATCGATTAAAGTTGGGTGTTAATACGTTAACCTTTGGCAGTAAATCGCTTGCGATAACGGATCGCCAATATTAGTCCAACGCCAACTATCGGCATCGGCCAAGTATCGGGTTCGGGTACTTGCTGGGCAATTGGACCAGCCTGATTGATATTATTCACTATGCTCAATTCGTTGGCAAAATAAGTTGGCAACTCATCGTAAGGATTGCCATCTGCACCGTCGTCAGTCACAAAGATATAACCAACATTACGACTCACCGCAGTGTTAATTATGCTTTGTAAACTCGATTGCGGAGCTTGTAAAACAAAATTGCCAAAAGTCGATGAAGGAAAACTATTAACGTAATCGCTCGGACGATTGGCAGAATAGTTTGCGGCAACATCTTCATAAGTAATTAGGGTGTTCGCCCCGCCACTGTTACCTTGACGCAAAAAACCGGGCGGTGCATTGCTGCCAGGATTACCAAATACAGTCCAATTTGCATCGATGCCCTTAATCCCATCGTAGATTTGAGTATAAAAATTTGTCACTAAATCTGTCACTTCGTCAGCGTTGAGATCGGGAAAGGGAGTTGTATTTGCCTGAATCCCAAACTCATCCACAAAAATTCCACTGATGATATTGGGATACAATGTCTGATAAGCTTGGGCACAGCCAACAACAGCCGCAACGGTACTTGCCTGACATGACGCTGATGAGTTAATCGATTGCCCCACATATCCCGATGGTACATAACCGATCAGCGTACCGCCAGCATTAGCAAAATCTGTGTAGACTTGTTGATAATAAGCTCGATCTCCAGCGTCACCAGCTCCGGTATTTGGATTGACGATCGCTACAATCGGCACTTGGTTATTTGCTCTTTGCGCTTGTTGAGCGGTAATTAACGTATTCCAATCAGCAGTACCATTAGGAGTAGTAGCGGGTGGCAGATTGGCCGGAGATGGAGCAAAATAGGCTGGGACGACTAACTGTACTGCATGAGCAGGCAACTGCAACAGACCAAATAGCAAAACCAAACTTGATAGTGCGGTGATTTTTTTCATTTTTTTTAAATAAGCTCTAACAATTACAATTTAAGCTGACAACTTCGATATAACTATTTACGAACGAGCGAAATAGATGGTGATGATGAAATATTACTCGTAATTATTTTTTATTATTTAGCTGACAGATAAACATCAATGGTTTAAATAATTTATAACAGCTTTAATTGCAAATGTAGCGCTCGAAGAACTACTCTTAGTTTCCTGTGAATAGTCAGTGAAAGCAACCGTAAAAATACTGAATTAAACTAATAACCAAACTTGCTAATTAAGGCCGATCGCGATCTTTGGCGTTGTGAGTACAATTGAGTATTGTTATTTGGCATGCTATTCGATCGTCACTAGCAACTTGGATTATTAGGAGAATATGAAATTTATCTCGATTCTCTTTCAGAGACACTACGTGAACGATTGCAATCTAAGGTGGAAGAATTAATGAGAGATTTTGCAATCGAGTGCGATATTGCCTATATTTCAGACCCAGAATGATTTTTGGACGATAATGAACTGTAAATACTGCCCTTATCCATTTCAGAACCTATTATTCAAATGCTGAGTCAACTATTCGACGGTGCTAACTTATTCGTCCTGCC
>NZ_JANPLS010000331.1:0-9609 GCF_031422475.1 Chamaesiphon sp. VAR_48_metabat_403 | reverse complement strand
AAACCACAGTTTGGGTTAATTCATCAAGCGGCGTTTTTTTTCGGTGGTAACCTCCTAATAAAACCGACAAGACATTACCCCTACCTGTGGTTTCAGATCCCAATCCAGCAATGCCAAATTTCTCCTCGACAATTAATAATTAATTATCAATTAATTTAAACAGCCGTTTCCGCCATTACCTCTACTGCTGCTACTGGTATAGATACCTCTGCTGCTTTGAGTTCGGCTTCAGCAGCCAGGAATTCGGCTAATTGAGTGCCAATTTCGCGACGGACGATGCCTCGGTATTCCAAGAAGTGTTCGATTTGAGCGCAAACGCCCAAATAACTACCCACCCCACCTGGATTGATCTGCTGCATACTCCAAAGATTGCGCCAGAACTGCCAACGGGTAGAACGCACAACCCCTTGTCGCCAACAGATGATGAGTAGAGCGCGAATTACAACCCAACTGAATGGTTTTTTGCGATCTTTACCTTTATCTGGGTAAGTGGCGGTACCGAGTGTGAGGAAGTGACGGTAAGTGCGATCGAGGAACTTAGATGGCTCGTATAATTCATCGAAGGCATCCATATACTCGCACGCAATTTCTTCTAAAGGACGAGTCGGCACAAAATTCATCAATGTGGTTTGATTGATATTTGCACCCTCGACACGCATCCGTCCTTCTCTGGTCAACCGATGCCATAGAGCGGTATCTGGCAATGCTTGGAGCATACTAAACACGGCAGTAGGAATATCGGTTTGTTCGACGAATTTGACAATTCGGTTGCCCGCACCTGTTTTTTCGCCGTCGAAGCCGATGATAAATCCTGCCATGACGCGGATGCCCGATTTGGTGATATTGTTCACCGCTTCGCTAAGGGAACTGCGAGTATTTTGGTGTTTCTGGGTGAGTGCTAAACTCTCTTCATCGGGGGTTTCAATGCCCAGGAAGACAGCTCCAAAGTTACATTTGACCATCAGATCCATCAGCTCTTGGTCGCCTGCCAAATCGACGGATGCTTCGGTAGCGAATGAGAAGGGATATTTGTGTTCGATCATCCATGGCAATAATTCTTTGAGCAACAGTTTGACATTGCGTTTATTGCCGATGAAATTGTCATCCACCATAAAGATACTGCGTCGCCAACCCAATTCGTAGAGATAATCGAGTTCTTTGAGCAGTTGTTCTGGTGCTTTAGTACGCGGTTTGCGACCGTAGAGGACGATAATATCGCAAAACTCACACTGGAAGGGACATCCCCGCGAAAACTGCACGGACATTTCGGCATAAGCATCGAATTCTAGCAGTTCAAAGCGAGGGACGGGAGTGCTAGTCACATCGGGACGTTCGCCATTGGGAGCGCGGAAAGTACCCGATAGTTGCCCTTGTTTGATGGCTTCGACAAAGAGGGGAATCGTCAATTCGCCTTCATCGAGGATCAGATAATCTGTCCCAACTTCGGATACTTCGTGGGGTAATGCGGTTGGATAAGGCCCGCCGACTGCGACTTTTTTGCCACGGCGTTTGGCTTCTTTAATTTGGGCGAGTAAATCTGGTTTTTGGACGATCATTGCCGAGCAAACGACCAATTCCGACCAATCCCACTCAGCTTCGGTAACTTCCCGAACGTTCAAATCGACGAGCTTATAGTTCCACTCTTGAGGTAGAATCGCCGCAACGGTGATCAATCCCAACGGTGGTATCAAAGCTTTGCGACCCATCAGTTCGATCGTTTTTTCAAATGACCAAAAGCTTTTAGGGAAACGAGGATAGAGGAGCAGAACGTTCATAATATTATCTCCAAGTAACGGCATTCCCCGTTAGGTGGAATGATGGACGCATACAACTTACTGACCCTAGTTTAATTGGTTTTGTTTCTTTGACAACACTATTAGCCTAAAAACTTTCTTAAATCGAATTCTTCAGGAGCCGTTTCCATGTTGCGATCGTCCTCAGTCGATCCGCGCTCGATTGAGGACGATAGCATGAGTAAGATTCGCTCGGTATAGTCTACCGCACCACATAATTCTCGATCGAGCAGATCCAATCCACCATTGGCATACTCTTCAAAGATTCGCACGCGCTGTTCTTCAAAATCAGCTCGATCTGGTGAAATGACATTAATATTTTCAGTAGCCGCGATCGCAATTAATTTCATGACCGGATCGTAGCCGCGAGCGATAAAGATTTCCATACTAATCGGCCCTGGTTCCTTTTTAGAAATTTCGCCCAGGGGGATGCGTTGTTTTTGTTTGGCACCCAACACTGCTGCAAATAAAATGACATCTGCATAAGTCTGAAATGGGCTGTTATTTTCAGTCGATGCCATTAACGATTTAACTAGTTCGGCTTTATCTCTCGCCACTCGGATGCGGTTTTCAGACATAACTTAGGGAATAGTAGAGTCAGGAATTGGTAGTTTGCACATTAACATTTTTGGCATCGGGCTTGAGTGCGAAAGTTGCAATTAAGATACCCAAAATCGAGAGAATTGCAGTTGGAATAAAGGCGTTGGTATAACTGCCAAAAATGTCTTTAGCACTACCAGCAACTAGCGTACCCGCTAAAGCTCCCGCTCCATAAGCTGTAAAAACGATGCCATAGTTTTTAGTGTAATTAGCTGGATTAAACATCGATAGCGTTGCGGTAGGGGCGATCGCCAGCCATCCACCTAAAGATAACCACAATAAACTGAAGGCAAAGAAATAATTGACAATTTGACCTTTACCAGTATTTAGCATCACGATCGAGGCAATTAAAATCATGGTGTAAGAGACAATCGCCGCCATTTTGGGCTTAATGCGATCGGTCAACCACCCGAAAATTGGGCGACCGATCCCGTTAAAAATTGCAAAAATTGATACCGATGTAGTAGACAGATTCGTATCGAGTTCGATAATTTCTTTGCCGACATTATTTGCAATCCCGATCGCCATCAAACCAGCCAGAGTCCCGATCGCATAACAGCTCCACAGCGCGAAAAAACTGGGCGAACTCAGCAAATTATCTGGCTTACTGCTGCTGGGGCTGGCGATAAACTGGGAACTGGGTTGCCAATCTGCTGGGGGAAATCTGAGCTGAGTGGCAATTGCTAATAAGATCGCTGTGAAAGACACCCCAAAAATTCTAAACGTGTTGCTGATACCATAAGTATCAATTAAAATTTTAGCCAGCGGTGCGGTAATTAATGGCGACAACCCAAAACCAACTACTGTTAAACCGACAGCCAAACCCTTGCGATCGGGAAACCACTTAGCGGTGACAGCAATCGGTACGCCATAGACAACTCCAATGCCAGCTCCCGCGATCGCACCATAGGTAATAATTAATAGTGGAATACTATTGGCAAAACTCGATAGAAAATATCCCAAGCCAACGATCGTTCCCCCCACGGCGGTTACTTTAGAAGCTCCATAACGTTCGATATAGCGGCTCGCGATCGGCATTAAAATGGCAAATACGACCAGTAATGTGGCGAAGGGTAGTAAAGTTTCTGTCGCCCCAATTGTCATGCCTTGCTTTTGCAAAGCTTCTGTCAGCGGCTTCCGAAAAATGCTCCAGGAATATACCGTACCCAAGCACAACATGGCAACGATACCGAGCGGTAAAAATAGCCATCGACCTTGCCGAGCAGGCAAGCCAAATAGTTTGAGATCGTTCATTTCAATAATTCCAGCATAGATCGATCGGACAGTATTAGAATAACCTGAGTTCTGCTGCTAATTTTAAAAGTTAGTACTTGCCCCAATTAGATCGAAATTACCTCAAATCGAAATTACCCCATCTTCTAGCTGAAGACAGGGTAATTTCGATCGGCTCGATGTTACTAAGGAGCGACTGCCAACTAGTCGATGAATATTTACATTCGACTAATTTCAGATTTATTTAGCAAGAATCGAAAAACTGCTTAAAACTGGCAAGTTAGCGACTAACAAGTAGGCAACTGCCGCACCACCAACACCGCCAATCAGGAAAGCAGAGGTAAATTCACCCCAACCTTTACCATTGAAATTCGCAGGTGGTGTGGGGGCTGCTACGCTAGGTAGCGGCGGTTCGGTAACTACAGCAGCATAAATGGATAGGCAAGCACTTAAAATAACTACCAATCCAATTGTGGCAGCCAATCCGGCGAGATAAGCTTGGTCGGTATGACGGAGCGGTCCTAAGAGAGTGAAGGGGCCGAGTAAGAAGTAGCCATGAGCCATTCCCACTTCTAATCCCCGTCGTTGAGGTGCCAAACCAGCCCGGTAAGCTGGTAAGTTGCTAATAAAAGATTGGATGATGCCAGAAGAGTTGACTGGAGTAGCTAAGTTACTAACTTCAGGATTGGGACTGCTTACAGCTTGAGGACTTGCCATAGAAAACCTCTTACAAATAGTTAAGGGAATGGAGGAATGGAGAGTCAGGGAAGCGGAATTAGACTAATGACTAATTCCTACTTACTAACACCAATTGTTACAAGGGATGAAATAATAAGTCGGGGAAAAAGCGATTGAACTCAATGATGATTCCCGCAGTAAAAGTCATCCACACTGCTGCCAATACTGGCGCAGTAGATAAAAATCTCAGAAAATGTGACATGGACTATCTCCAGAATTTAAGAGCGATATGTTGCGATTGTTGCCACAGCAGGCACGTTCGGTAAAATGGCGATTCGTAAATTTAGGTAAGTTGTCAGTTACATTGCTGTTAGCTGCCAACTAGGGTCTAACTACGCCGAAAACCGATCGTACTTACCGAGGAGAAACAGTAATTTCGCTATCTTTAGCAACTAATTTACCAGAGGTAAATTCACCTAAGGCAGCAGCAGGCCAAGCAAATCCGCCTAACATGCAGCTAACTGCTAAAGGTACATCGATGACGATTTCTTTGTCTTCGGTGTTGTCGCCTTTTTTAATCGCAATCATGTAAGCACGACCGACCCAACCGATCCAGCCCGCGATGTAGAGGAACAAGATGCTGGGGATGAGGAAGTCACCCGCGCGATCGAGTCGTCCATCTACAATCAAGTGTGGCAGTCCTTCTGGGCCGCACAGTGCTTGAGAGTACATTTCAAAACGTTTCTTGCCAGATTCGGGGTCGTTGGTGGTATTCCGCGCCATTTTCGCACGTTGTTGAAAAGCAGGAGAATCGCCACAACGAACGAGTCCGGCTACTTCTGAAGCTGATGCGAGGGGCGTAAAGTTAAACCAAAGACAGATGGCAAAGACAAAAGCCAACAGTTTTTTCATAGCAATTGTTTCCTTATATAACAAAACAAGTAGTTTTATTTACAAAACACACGATCGGGCTGCCGATCTGCTTTAGCAAAAAAACTATAATAGTCCTTTGGGAATTTTCAACGGTCTTTCGTGTCGATCGCGAAAGATCGCCGATACTGTAGAGATTGGGATATTTTGTCGATCGATCTCGATCGCTAAGTAGTGGAGTCTCCAGAAGAGAGGCTACGTTAACGAGTTAGTGTAATATCTGAATTAACAGGTACACTACGACGATTGCCAAATTATTTATCTCTATATTTCATCTTTAAAATTAGCAGCTAATGACAACAGTTTTATCAATTGAAACAAGTTGTGACGAAACGGCGGTAGCAATTGTTAACAATCGTAAAGTTTGCAGCAATATTATCGCTTCGCAAATCCCCATTCATACCCAATATGGAGGTGTGGTACCAGAAGTAGCGTCGCGGCAACATTTATTAACAATTACCGATTTAGTCGATCGAGCAATTCAGGAAGCAAATCTAGATTGGACGGAGATCGATGGGATTGCCGCGACAGTCGCGCCGGGATTAGTCGGCGCGCTGCTAATTGGCATGAGCGCGGCAAAAACCTTAGCAATTCTCCACGACAAGCCATTTTTAGGCGTTCATCATCTCGAAGGGCACATTTACGCATCTTATTTGAGCGCGCCAGAATTACAACCCCCTTTCTTGTGTCTGCTGGTATCTGGCGGACATACCAGCCTGATTCATGTCAAAGATTGTGGCGTATATGCCGAACTCGGAGCCACGCGCGACGATGCAGCGGGGGAAGCATTCGATAAAGTTGCCAGATTGCTAAATCTGGGCTATCCCGGCGGCCCCAAAATCGATCGATTGGCTGCGGAAGGCAATCCCAACCTGTATCCGCTGCCAGAGGGGAATATTTCGCTACATGGAGGTGGCTTTCATCCCTATGATTCGAGTTTTAGCGGGGTCAAAACTGCGGTGTTGCGCTTGACACAGAAGTTGCAAGCCGCAGGTAAAGAACTACCTGTTGCGGATATTGCGGCTAGCTTTCAACATAGTATCGCCCGATCGTTAACCAAACGCGCAATCGCTTGTGCGAGTGACTATGGCTTAAACACGATCGTTCTCGGTGGCGGCGTGGCTGCCAATCGCGGACTCAGAGCAACATTAGCAGCGGCAGCAAGAGATCGGGGAATTCAGGTATTATTTCCACCGTTGGAATATTGTACGGATAATGCGGCGATGATTGGATGTGCGGCGGCTGAACATCTAAGTCGGGGACATGTTTCTCCACTAGATTTGGGCGTACATTCGCGGTTATCGATTATGGAGGTGATGAGTTTGTATCGACACGCGTCTTGATGATTTAATTAGCCGCAGGAGATTGCCAATAAACTTCTTCTAAACCCACCTGATAATCTTGCGTCATCCAGACTAAACCCGCTTGAGTCACCTTGCCATCTAGTAGCGTAACCAGGGAAAAATTACGAACAGTCCGTTCGATCGTCGAGAGAATGCGCGGACAGCGTGCGGCATTAAGATAAATCGTACCATCTGGGTGGATGACAATTGGTTGGCGCAAGCGTTCTTTGGTATGCCTGAGCCTGTGGTGCATGTGACCGAAAGTAACCAGCGGAATCGATTTGCCTTGAGATTTAAGAATTGCGATCGCCTCAAACAAGTCAGGATCGCCGTAATCGCCACCAATTACCGTTTCACCCCAATCTTTACCACAAATAGATTCTGGGTCGTCTCCCAGCCCCGTGGGGCCATTATGTCCGATGATAATTAGGTGTTCGCAGGTTGCTCGATTGGCTTGTTCGACGATCCGCTGTGTGGATGCGGCAAAACTATCGACCCCAAATCTAGATTCGTAAAAGTCACTATACTTCCATTGCGGGCCGCCCCAGCTAAACGGACGACTGCCAATTATCGATAGATTGAATTGCGGAAAATCTAACTTACCATAACCGACACAACTCTCGCCCAATAGGTCGATTTGTTGCTGCACGCGATCTTCTACCAGTGGGTCGTAAGGGCTTTTGCTGCGTCCCCAATCGCTAGCGGTATACCAGGCATCGTGGTTGCCAAAAATTAATGCTTTAGGCAGCTTCAGAGCCGCAAGGCGACTGACTAATTCTACTGCTTCATTGCCAAAATCGCCGACAAACAACACCAAATCGACACCTAAATGTTGCAGCGCAACTTCATCAGCAGTTTCCCATTGGTCGTGAACGTCGCCGACGATCGCAATTTTAATCGGTGTGGTTGGATTCTCCAGCATGGTGTTTGACGATCGGTTTGTTTGCGCCCTTACTATTTTTACACGATCGTCGCCTTCGATCGAGATTCGGTAATTCTCATTTTAAAACTCTGACGCGATTTTATCGCTTCAATCTTGGCGATCGTTGACGACATCATGCGGATTGCAGCAGTTTTATTTTTAAAAACCAGCATCAGATCCGTTCCCGTGAGCCTCTCTAGTAAGAGAATCTCAATTTTCATCATGAGAATTACTGAATCTCGATCGCCGCGAATGGTAGATTGCCGCGCGATCGAGTGGAGGCGTTACTCGATCGGTTAGAATCTAAATTGGCCGACAGTTACCGATCTAAACTATTAACTGGCAACCGAGAACCAGATCTGTCGCGCAGATTCAGCTCGATCTCTGACAACAATTAGCTCCACTCCAATCGACATGTCATTAAGCGATCTCTCATCACAATTAGCTACACTCCAAGCCACAGCACTAGAGGCGATCGCCCAAACCCAGACGCTAGAAGCATTAGAACAACTGCGAGTCGATTACTTAGGCAAAAAGGGCGAACTTTCTAAAATATTGGGTGGGATGGGCAAACTTTCTGCTGATGAACGTCCGGCGATTGGCGCGGCGGCGAATTTAGTTAAAGATGCCATTCAGTCACAACTCGATCGGGTTAAAACCGATTTGCAAACAGCCCAAATTCAGGCACAATTAGCAGCAGAGACACTCGATGTCACCATGCCGGGGATATATTATCCTCAAGGACGGATTCACCCAATTAATTCGACGATCGATCGGATGGTAGATATCTTTGTGGGCATGGGTTACACCGTTGCCACAGGGCCAGAAATGGAGACCGATTACTATAATTTTGAAGCTCTCAACACCCCGCCAGATCATCCCGCACGAGATATGCAGGATACATTCTATCTCCCCGATGGCAATCTCCTCCGCACCCACACTTCCTCGGTGCAGATTCACTATATGGAAGAAAACGAACCACCAATTCGGATTATCTCTCCCGGACGTTGTTACCGTCGGGATACAGTCGATGCAACGCATTCCGCCGTCTTCCATCAAATTGAAATTCTAGCGATCGCACCCGATTTGACCTTTACCGATCTCAAAGGTACCATCAAAGAATTTCTGACTCAAGCATTTGGAATGGAACTACCGATTCGGTTCCGTGCTAGTTATTTCCCTTTCACCGAACCCTCGGCAGAAGTAGACGTACAATGGCAAGGGCGATGGCTAGAAATTATGGGTTGTGGCATGGTCGATCCCAACGTCCTCAACAAAGTCGGTCACGATCCGGAAGTATACAGTGGATTTGCGGCTGGGTTTGGGGTAGAACGGCTGGCAATGGTGCTACACCAAATCGATGATATCCGTAAGCTTTACGGTAGCGATCTGCGTTTTATGCGGCAATTTTAGGCTAGTTGCGATTGAGATTGGATTCTAGATCTCTTTTTAAATTAGTAAGTTACACATCCCCGACTTCTTGAGGAAGTCGGGGATGTAGGAAGTCGGGGATGTAAAGTGTCAAGTTAAATCGGCAATCGATATTTACAGGAGGTCGATCGAATGAGCGATGAATTAGTGATGCCGCAGTTAATCGTCGGATTGGGCAATCCGGGCACTAAATACGCCCAAACTAGGCATAATGTCGGCTTCGATCTTTTAGATGCTCTCGCCAAACGTTGGCAGATTAGTTTGAGCGATCGCAAACAATTTCAAGGCATTTATGGTGAAGGATTTGGTAGCAATAATAAAGTTAAATTGCTCAAGCCGCAAACCTTTATGAATCTGTCTGGGCAATCAGTCCGAGCGACGATCGATTGGTTTAAGTTACCACCAGAGTCGGTATTAGTCGTCTACGACGATCTCGATTTACCGCTAGGAAAAATTCGATTGCGACTGTCAGGTTCGGCTGGCGGACACAATGGGATGAAATCAATTATCTCTCATCTGGGCACTCAAAACTTCCCTAGAGTCAGAATTGGCATCGGTAAAAGTGCTGGGGAAAAGGATACGATTTCTCACGTTCTCGGTAAATTCTCGACAACCGAAACCCCGATTGTTAGTGAAGTTGTCTATCTGGTAAATGATGCGATCGAGATGAGTCTCAAAC
>NZ_JANPLS010000330.1:0-2629 GCF_031422475.1 Chamaesiphon sp. VAR_48_metabat_403 | reverse complement strand
CCAATTTGAATATCCACGATCGATCCGACCTTTTCCAAAAAACGTCTTTAAGTAAGCCTAACAAATAGACTGCAACATTTGTTTACTTTTTTACAGATTTTTTGGGAAGAATCTGAAACAACATCGATTTTTAGAGTTACGGCAATGAAGTAGGGTTGTCGGTTGTTAGTGCCAAATCATCCCTACTCTCTGGCGTTCCTCGCTGTTAATTACCGAAACCGAATGGGATTCAATATTTTCACATCACCCGCAGTGGAATTTGTGGTGGTAGGTGCGCGGAGTTGGGTGGCAGTACCGCCATCTTTTTTAGATAAGAACGGACGCAGATCGATGCTATCTTTCGACTTGAGTGCGGGCGTGATACTAGTAGCAGTGCCAGTATTGCCGAGTCCTGGTAATACTACATTGCCTAGTAAATCGCCGAAACCATTATTGCCACCATCGGCAAATGTCGTCACGCCAGTCGTGCGCTGTCCGCTATCTGCCATCGTCAGATTGCGGAAGACAGAATCTCTAGTGGTAATGGCATCTTGTCCTTGGGGTACCGTAAATACAATCCGACATTCACTGTTTTTTTCGGTGGTGACGCAGACGGTATCGTAGTTGTTTTTAACATCAGTACGTAGTTCTTTAAGTCCGTCGCGACGGTATTCTTCTAATCTGCGCGCGATTTCGGTACAGCGTTTGCCAGCATCCCAATTATTACCCATTGTATTGGGTACCGCCCACGGATATTTGTCGCCAGGTCGATCGACTGGTTGATAAGTAACGGTAGACTGATTACCACGCAATTCACAGATAAAGCGGGCACTATTTCCACCCGATGGCACGGCTGTCTGCGGGGTAGGCGGGCCATATTGCGCCCCAACGCTACTGGCTGTCAACACAGCACCTAAGATTGCCCAGCTCCAAATTTTAAGGGATGTTTTCATCGGTTGCATTTACTCTGGGGTAAAGATTGAGAGTGAGTCGATGGAGTATCGATCTTGTAAGTATTCGGACAAGGGTTCGATCGAGAATGTTCCTTTTTGGGTCGTGGGGTATCGATCTCAAATCTGGATAAATAGTTAGGGTTCTGTCGCGATCCCTAGCTTTCTGCTAGTATTGTCAATATAAGTTTACAAAGCTTAATAAAGTATTCTCCAGCCAATGCTGGAGCTGTACAGCCGCAAAAACTGTCATAAATATGATGAGTAATTTCGATTTCATTAGTAGTTAAGTATTTCCAGACGATGTTTTATCCACAACAAGTTAATGCCAAAGAGTTAAAAAGCTCGTACGATCGAGGTCATCGGGATTTTTGCCGGATCGATTTACAGTCGATCGATCTGAGCGAATCGAGCTTGAGCGGGATTGATTTTGCCCAAGCACAGTTAAATGATAGTAACTTGAGCTTGGTGAACCTTCAAGGTGCCAACCTTTCGGCGGCGATATTTAGCAAGGCAATGTTGTGGAGAGCAAATTTGCATCAGAGTAAGCTAGTTGGCAGTCGCGGCGATCGATCGAACCTGATTAGAGCGGATTTGAGTCAGGCAAACTGTCAACAGATCGACTTACAAAAAGCCGATTTGCGGTTAGCCAATCTCCAGATTGCAGACTTGAGCGGTGCGAATTTAGTTGGGGCGAATTTGAGTTATGCCAACCTAACTGGCGCGAATTTAGTTGGGGCGAATTTGAGTCATGCCCAGTTGGAGCGGACGATTGTGGTAAATGTCGATTGGGATGGTAATACACTTGCCGATCTCGATTTGACTAAAGCAGATTCGCGCCGTTCTTGTAGCATACCGAGCTGGAAAAAGCGAGATCGGGGGTTATCTTCATATTCAGCCACTAACCACTTTCCCAAACCAGCAAACGGATGATAAACAACTCTAACTCTTTGCTCCAGAACTTGCTGCAATCTTTTCCTCAGCTTAGGGCGCAAATTTATTTTAAAGCCAGCTTAACCGCACTTTCTCATGCGATCGAAGACCTAGTATTGGCGGGAACAGAACAACCGTTAGTAATTGCTAATTTCCAGCAGGAACGATTTTACCGTCAGGAAACGGGGCGATATCAACGTATCGCTCGCCAAACCGATCGAGTCTATGTACTAGCGGCTCCCGAAACAGATTTCGCTTCTGCTCCCGCACCTTACGCCACCATTGGCATCGCGCCGACAGATGAATTGGCGCAGGAATGGCATTTGGCAATTGTCGGACAGAATTATAGTGCTTGTTTGATCTGTCGCGAACATGCTGCACCTGTAGATACGATCGATTTAGATTCCGCTCGCCAGTTTAGGGGATTTTGGACGTTAGATCCTCAGGTGAGCAGACAAGCAGCGTTACTATTATTAGAACGGATCGATCGTTATCGTCCCGATCTAAGGGAGCAAATCGCTCTAGACAAACAGCGTTATCAGCTTACCTCCACGCGGGAGCAGCCGATCGAACTAGCTACCAATTTAATCGATACTCAACTATTTATCGATCGACTCGTTACCTATCTCCAGGCAAGTCAATACAAGCAGGTAAACGCCTATCGCCGGATTGTAGCAGAAGAACGCAGAGAGCGGCTAGTCAATCAGATTGCCGCAGCGGTAAGACAATCGCTCGATCTCGAAGAGATTTTGGCAGTGACAATTCGC
>NZ_JANPLS010000329.1:0-3610 GCF_031422475.1 Chamaesiphon sp. VAR_48_metabat_403 | reverse complement strand
CTGTTAACTAAACGGGTGGGGGCTGTATCTTCGGAGGTGGAAGCACGAGTGAAAGCTTTGTCTTTAGCGATGCTGGAAGAGTTGTTTGATGCGGCTTTAGATTTTACCCAGATGAATGATTTGATGATGTGGTTGGATGGACATCAGTAATCGATCGAGTCTTTCATTTGACTCAAATCACGAGTCTCATTCTCAGACGCTACGCCCAATATTGAACTATAATCCCAACATGGCTGGCAAACAGGTTAACTCGTCCAATCTTCAAATATTAAGCCCTCAATTCGCTCGAAATCAGACTTATTGCGAGTGAGTAGTGTGGCATTATTCGTCATGGAAATCGCAGCAATCTTGAGATCCATTGTGCCCAGTCGGGGATAAAGTCGTCTAATTCTTTCAAATTCCCTGGCAGAGGTGGGATCGAAGCCAATTACGGTAGCTGCTCGAAATTTAGCTAAATGCCGCTCTAACTTGGAATAAGCGAGTACTTGAGCATCCAGATTAGTAGCCTTGGCAATGTAACTCAGCCATCCTCTGGTTTGCTCTTCGTCGCTAACGATCGTGGTAGCAATTTCATGGGGATTTACTTGGGATAGTTTAGCAAGTAAGATTTGCGCTGATGGGCCACCACGATCCATGATGGTTAAATGATCTGTATCGAATAAATACATTTTGGCTAGGAGGATTTACGATACCGTCGCCCTAGTTCCATCGCTTCCTCGAAGGCTGGATCGTCGGCAAAGGTGCCAACGTTAATTTCCCACCAGGGTTGGATGACAGGCTCTAATGGTGGTAATTTTCTTTTGAGCGCGGCTACTTCTAGCTCTAAGGCAGCTAGTCGTTCCTCGATTTTGGTTTCAGGCATGTTTTGGACTCCTTGCTGGCTAAGAATAAACCATGTATCTATTTTAGCTGCTGGAGATCGTCAATAGAAATATTTTTATTGTAGATTGGGATGTGGTCAGAAGCTTAACATTTCAATGACCTGTTAATTGGCGCATTTTTGGAGTATGAAACCCAATCACGATATCCTGTTTCGGTACTCCCATCTCTACTAAATCACTAGCTAGGTCGAATTCAGTGGTATTTTGTTGAATCCAGATTTTCTCATCCTGGATATCTAGATGAATTGTCGTGCCATATATCCTTTTTTGTTGATTCCAACCAATCGCGAGTAATTGATATCGATCTCGATCTCGATCGAAGATTTGTTCGATCTCTACTTGTCCATAGCTGGGCTTATACTGAGAATATTTATTTAATATCTCTGTCACTATCGATCGATACAATTCTAACTTATCCATGTCTAACTATCTTCTTCATTTGATTAAGGCGTTAATTAACTCATCTATTCGTAAAAGCCCTTGAGTAATTTGATTTATTTTATTTAATTCATCTACTGGATCGGGTGGTTGCTTAGTTCTATAAGATGTAGCTGAAGAATGTACGACTAACCCTCGTTGCTCTCCAAAGGCATTTAATTGAACTAGTAAACTCAAATCTAAATCACTACTATCTATCCCAATAGGTAAAAGTAATGCTAATATATTTGATTCTTTTAGTCCATGATTTTGCTTGATTGTCTTCATAAAACAGTTGACAGCCAATTCTATCTTTTTGTCTAGTTTTATTTTTTCTAGCAGAACTTTTTTGCTACCTTTTATAGGACTGAGTGTATCTGGAGGTAACTCCATTTTTTCTCCAGAGAAAGCCAGTAAACTTAACAAAGTACGAGAAGCTTTCCCATGACTATCCCAATCTATTTTTGCATCTGTCGCTACTTGTTTTACCCGATCTTCAAGATATGCTTCGATTTCAGCATGGACAAATACTCCATATGCAATAGTCAGAGCTAGCTGTCGATCGGAATAATATATACCTGGAGGATTAATTTTAGGTAAAAACTGCTTTTTTAGCCTATTTAATTCTTTTGTTAAAGTAATAAATCTAGAAGATCTTGACATGCTGAGATCGCCGCTTACCTCAAACCGTTGAATACAATTCGACCTTCAAAAAAATCAGGCACATTGAATTCTACATCAAGAACATCTAATAAAGATTTCCCCCATAAGGAAAGACGGATGTACGTTCCATAAACATCTGTCGTTCCTCTAACACTCTCTATAAAGTCATTATTGGATGAGCATAGCTCCTTGAACGCAGCTTCTACCTGCTCTTTATTTCTTTTAGCAGATTCTCTGATGATTTCATCAGAGAAATAAAACACCATTGCATCTAGAGTCGCTCGATTAAACTGGCTGCGATAAGCTTCTTCTTCACTTACCCAAACATGAGCAAAGTTCTTGTCTCCAAATATTGAAATAGTTGCTTCGACTGCATTCTCAAATCCATCTACTACATTTTTTATGTCATCTTCCTTATTATTCCATTCTTTATTTAAAACTTCACAAGTCATGTTAAGAAATTTTTTAATATTGCCATCATACTGTGGTAGGAAATAATGAAACGCTACATATCGCAGCAATAACTCTACATCCCGCATCCGAAAGTCTCCATTTTTACTTTTGAAGATTTTCTTTAGAACCTGACTTTCAAAAGATCGATCGTCGAGGAAATTAACAAATTCACCTGGATGGAGTGCTTGTCTAAGTTCTTGTGCAGACAATGGTGTGCTTTCTAAGTTAAGCCGTAAGAAGATTTTATGGAGAAGGCTTTCGCTACGCCAGTTACGGATTACGGTAGTGCGAATTGTTTGGTTATTCAGGTCATCAATTACTGAACTCAACATAACATTATTCTTGATAGACTCATAAGTACAACCATTTAATTCTGGTCTAAACTCTAAACCTGTCAAAGCAAAACTATTATGTTTAGTTGCTTCACTTTTACCATAGAATTGCAAGATCGTCAGTAAACGTTGCTTACCATCAAGAACTATAAACTTTCCTTTTCCATGTTCCTTACTATGCGCTAGAAATATTTGCGGAATAGGAAAACCAAGAATAATTGATTCAATAAATCTACTCTTACGTTTCTTGTTCCAAGCGTCTCTTCTTTGAAATCTTGGGTTAAGTTGTATGTTCTCGTTGACAATTTGACCGAGAATAGTCTCTGTCGTCCAATCCGTACCAGATATAACTATCTCTGAAATTTCTTTTAATTGCTTTTTTTGTAAGTCGAGAGATTCAATCTCATCGTCCTGTTCTTCATCTTCATCGAAGAGATTTGTTATTTCTTTTTCTTCTAAAAGTTTTAATCCAACCATAACTGTGACCTTGCAGTATGAATTTATGATAACGCAAATTGACGGTGTGACTAGATTACAAACCCCACATTATCAAATCCGCGCTACCATAGATAATCGCCCAAGCAAACAGAACTAGAGGCAAAATCGTGGCAGTTGCAGTAGATAGTCTCATTACTCCTGAAATCCTCAAACCCGCTCGTTATCTCGGTAACGAACTCGGTGCGGTGCATAAACCGTGGGAGAGTGCGACGGTTCGCTGGGCACTGACATATCCAGAGATCTACGAAGTTGGGGCGAGCAATCTGGGGCATATTATCCTCTACAGTATTATCAACGCCCAGCCGCGCCAATTGTGCGATCGAGCCTACCTTCCCGCTGCGGATTTAGCCCAGAAATTACGGGATA